>NZ_DKLH01000062.1:0-36712 GCF_002455685.1 Sphingobacterium sp. UBA6645 | reverse complement strand
GGATCAGTTTCAAAACCTGTGGATTACGCAAATAATTTGGTCAATCTGAACAGGAAGAAATTGATGTCACCTACACCTCTAAACTGACTTCTGAAAGCTTTGAGTTTTGCATTGAAAGATTCTGCTGAAGCATTTGTACTCTTGTTGTCGAAGTAGTTCAATATTTTTTTGTGATGGATATTTATGGTTCTGGAGACGGTGTTGAATGACTTGAAGCCGGCCTGTTCCACTTTATCCGCCCATTTTGCCAACCTTGTAAAGGCGTAGATCTTATCTATGGTGGTGTTGAATATCCAAGAGAGTTCTTGGGATAGCCTGTACGCCTTTTCAATATCAGGATATCGCTCAAAGAGTACAGCAGCCCTTTCTCTTTGCTCGTAAGTTCATTTATGTTCACTTTTATAAAGCAGGTATCGGCTTCTTGCAAGTAACTGTTTGATGGTTTCACTGTTGGATAGGACTTCCGGAAAATAGGTTTCCTTCTTCTTTCGTGCTTGGTCAATTGCCTGATTTTCATCGTCAATGGCCTGCCAGCGGTGCTTTATCCTTATTTCCTGAAGCGCTTCGCTAGCAAGTTGCTGAACATGGAAACGGTCTATTACCTGAACAGCATTGGGAAAGCATCTTTTGGCTATCAATCCCATATTACCGGCTAAATCAAGCGTTATCTCTTGAACTTTATTTCGTAATCTCTGTGGAATCTTTTGAAGGATCGGGATAATGTTCTCTGATTTTGTCCCGTTCAGTATGGCTACAATGGTCCCTTTTTTGCCCCGTGCTTCTTTATTGGTGACAACGGTATAGAGCTCGCCATGGGATAGGCAGGTCTCGTCAATAGAAAGATGGCCGCTGACATTCTGTGGGAAGATCAATCCATCTCGCGCATTTTCGCGATGCTCCCAATCCTGGAAACCGCTCAGTTTATTGCGGTAGTATCTCCTTAGTTTACTGGCTGATATCCCATAGAATGAACTGATGGTCTGAATGCTATGAGCCTGGTTGTCCGCTGATACCTTTTAAAAAAGCTGCGAAATCCTGTGTGATGCGCGTCCCTTTGGCTACTAGTTCCCAATTTCTGTAGACTACTTTATCGGTATCCTGGTTGAGCCACCTGCGGCGCTTGACATGAAGATAGACCTGCATGCCACGGATAGGAAAATCTTGAAGGGTAACGGGTTCGAAAAACCCCTTGGAAATCAACTTCTGGCCTTGATATTCTTCAGGTGTAGTATTGAGTTCCTCCAGAAAGATATCCAGTCTTTTTTCTTCTTTGGAATAGTGGGTCATCTCAAAATAATCGGAAACTCCTTCGGGAATAATTAAGGGCATTAACGCGTTGAAAGATTCGTGCATCTGTATAAATATCAAAGCACAAATATCTAATTATTTTTTATCCCCTCCACAACTTTTGTACATGATCCCTTATATTTCAATTAAAAAACCACAGGGATGAAAGTTCTTGATGGCCTTTGAAAACAGACACGTTCATAATAAAAAGGATACCCCCATAAAAAACGAAAAAAGCTCATCTTTCGATGAGCTTTTTCTTTACCCTTTTCTGAGCCTCCTATCGGAATCGAACCAATGACCTACTGATTACAAGTCAGTTGCTCTACCAGCTGAGCTAAGGAGGCTTGTTTTTGGTGATGCAAATATCAGAATTTTAACCTTTTTTGCAAAGAAAAAAGCCGACTTTTCATCAAAACACCATTAACGCACTGATTTTCAAGGAGAACTTTTTTGGCAAATTTCCCCAAATCATTTATATTCAGTAAAAGCTTTTTTTATATTTGTCACTACTCATTTACAGCTTATTGATTACACATCGACCTATGAGCAAACTTTCAAAAGTTTTTGATGGTGGCTTAAATTTGATATGAATACGAACGATCAACATATAGACGATATCGAGCTAATCCATAGGATTAGCGAAGGCAATCATGCTGCCTACGATCTGCTATATGATCGTTTTTTTGAGGATATATATATTCATATCTACAACAAAACCAAGGACTACGAACTTACTAAAGACCTCACACACGATGTATTTCTGAAGCTCTGGGAAAACCGAGACTCACTGACCCACATCACAAATATTAGAGGATACTTGTATATCACTGCGCGCAATAAGGTTCTCGACTTAATTAAGCACAACAAAATAGTCGACACGTACTATCAATCGTTTCTACATACTTACAAGCTCGTGGAGTCGACAGATTTCCGCATCCGCGAAAAACAAATATAAACGATAATCTCGGAAGCGGTAGACAGCCTACCTGCAAAGATGCGGCAGGTATTTGAGCTGAGCCGCAAACAAGACTTGAGTTACCAGGAGATTGCCGATCAATTAGCCATCTCCGAAAAAAACAGTTAAAACACAGATACACAACGCATTAAAGATTTTAAGAAAAAAACTTCACCCCTATACGCATTTTTTTCTCTTTTAATCTACAACTCACACTATACTAAGTCGTCTTATCTATATACTGCCTGATAATGCAGTACTGATAAACCATTAACATGACCGAACACGATTTTAAAATACTTATCGACAAATACCTCAGTGGGCAATGTTCTGATGAAGAGAAACGAGCTGTCGAGTTCTGGTACGCTGTATCCGAAGATGAACAAGAAGTTGATCAAGCAACTTTAAATCTTCATAAACAGCAAATTCGAAAAGACTTGAGCAAAGAACTACAGCGAAAACCAAAAGTCTTTGCTTTCAACAATTATTGGAAGGTCGCAGCAGCCGCAGTATTAGCCTATGCTATTGCGATAGCCATCTATATCAATCAAAATCCAAAGACCCTCCCCCTTTCTGAAGTCGCTAGCATTATGCCGGCTAAAGATCAGGTCGAATTGAAATTGGCAGACGGAAAAACCATTGTTATCAATCCGAATACAAAGCAAGATATTACAACAAGCGAAGGCTTAAGCATTCGTGTTGACGAGCAAGGGAATTTATTATACCAACAAGAAGAAATCAATAATAGCGATGCTCCAATAGCATATAATACATTAACGACTCCGAAGGGAACAATCTCTTCTATCCTACTGGCTGATGGCAGCAAAGTTACTTTGAACGCCGCTTCCTCACTACGTTTTCCGACCCGATTCCAACAGGATAAACGTGAGGTGTATCTGGAAGGTGAAGGATATTTCGAAATCAAGAAAACTGCCAATCACAGCAGCTTTATCGTCAACTCAAAACAACAGGCAGTTAAAGTTTTAGGAACCAAATTCGTCGTTAAAAACTATGCCGGCGAAGCCGAAAGCCGCACATCCTTGGTCGAAGGTAAAGTTGAAGTTAGGGCCTTAAAAGCCAATCATTCGCTTATTTTATCACCAGGACAAGAAGCAACGCTCAACGCATCCGAACTTATTAAGCGTGAATACGATGAAAGCAGTCTTGCTTGGATCAATAACGACTTCATTTTTATCAATGCCGACCTCGCCGAAATCTGCGTAGAACTCGAACGTTGGTATGATGTGAAATTCAAAATTGACAACGACATCGAAAAGAAACGATTCACCGGAGCAATAGCCAAGAACAAATCCCTTCAGGAGATTCTAAACATCATGAGTTCCTCTCAAAACTTAAATTTTAGAATAAACGCCAAAACAATATACGTATCAAACTTTTAACCCTATTTTTTATCACTAATTATGAAAATCTCTCTAAAAACACTCTTTAGGGGTGAGTTCTCCTTGAACAAAGGAGGATTGAAGATGGGACGAACTACCATTCTTGCAGCACTGCTGCTGAGCAGTAGTTTAGTGTCGGGACAAATTACGATCCCTCGGAAAACGATGTCGCTGCAACAGGCACTTTTCCAAATCCGACATCAGTCGGGCTATGACTTATTCTTCGATGCAGATATGATCAATCAATATCCGAGAATATCCATCGAACTGAAAGATGTGCCTGTAGATAAGGCTGTCGAATCCGTATTACAGAATCTGCCGCTTGACTATCAGATCAAAAACAAAACCATTAGTATTCTTCCCAAAAAGAAGACGACTACAAACGAGAGAAACCAACAGCAGCAATCGACCAAAGGGGTAGTTGTCGATGCGCAGGGTAATCCGATATCAGGAGCGTCTATCCGACTGATTTCCGACCGTAAAAAAGCAACTTCCACAAACAGCGATGGTAGCTTTACGTTTCCTGGAAACATCCAAAACCAAGAGATTGAAGTATCCAATGTCGGGTATGAAACTAGAGTCATCAGGGTGCAAGGAAGCACGGTTCGCGTCGTTCTAGAATCAACCGACAATCGTGTGGAAGAGGTCGTTGTGACGGGTATTTCTGCTCGTAAAAAAGAAACCTTTACCGGAGCAAGTGCTTCATTCAATACCGAGGAGCTTAAGCAGGTTGGGAATACCAATGTTATTCAATCGCTAAAAGCATTAGATCCTTCTTTCCTATCCATGGAGAATAACTTAGCAGGTTCTAACCCAAATGCATTAGCAACCATCGAACTTCGTGGACAAACGAGTATTGCTACGGATGCATTGAGAGACGAGTTCTCGGAAGATCCCAATCAGCCCTTATTCATTTTAGATGGCTTCCCGACGACCTTGAGAACCATTACCGATATGGACATCAACCGCATCGCCTCAGTAACGATCCTTAAGGATGCTGCCTCTACCGCTATTTATGGTTCACGTGCATCCAACGGAGTTATTGTTATTGAAACAATAGCGCCAAAACCCGGCGAACTATTAATCAATTACAGTACAGACATCAACATAGATGCCCCCGATCTTCGCAGCTACAATATGATGAATGCTGCCGAAAAGGTTGAATTTGAAAGACTATCCGGGCGCTACACCATCCACCCGCGCCGTGATAAATACGAAACGCAAATCGAATTAGATGCGCTTTACGCCGAACGACTAAAGAACATTGCGAGAGGGGTTGATTCCTATTGGCTAAGCGATCCTGTGCAAACCGCCGTATCGCAACGCAACTCGCTTATGGTCAACGGTGGCGACGGATCGCTTACTTATGGTATCGGAGGAGATTACCGCAAGAATAACGGGGCGATGAAAGGTTCTTCGAGAGATACCTGGGGAACACGCTTAAACGTTGATTTCCGACATAAGAACTTCCGTGCAAGCAATATGCTTTATATTAATGGCTACAGCGCCCAAGAATCAAATTATGGAAGCTTCAGCAACTGGGTCAATACCAATCCCTACTACGAAAAAGCACCCAGCTCGCAGCCCTATTTAGCGATCGTGTCAAGCGGTTACAGCAGCGAAGTGGAATACATTAGCAACCCGCTTTATCTTTCCGAAATCGGGAGCTTTGACCGTACCAAAAACTACGCGATAACAAACAATACAAAGATACGCTGGGATATCAACAGTAATTGGACGCTTAACGGTGCCCTACAGATCTATAAAGACGATACCGAGCACAATGTATTTATATCGCCAAGACACACGCAATATCGTTTGATCAACGTGCTTGAAAAAGGTCGTTTAACGAATTCCGAAATGAGCCGCTTGAACTATACAGCAAATGCAAGTGTGGTTTACCATAAGGTTTTCGCTGGAAAACACAGCTTAAACGGACAGGTTCATGCAGAGGTATTCAACTCGAATGCTAATTCTGCAGGATTTATCGCTGTCGGGTTCCCTACGTTTAGTACGGGAGCAGCGAGATATGCTTACGGCTATCTTGAAAACTCCAGACCGCAATCTTCAGCAATCGTTGAGCGCCGGAATTCCCTGATCAGTACGTTCAACTACTCGTATGATAATAAATACAACGCCGACTTTACATTTTCCTACGACGGTTCTACCGCCTTCGGCGTAGATAATCTCTATTCGCCATTTTTCTCGGGTGGTTTATCCTGGAACCTTCACAAAGAACAGTTTTTTAATGACGTCGCGCCGGCTATCAACTTATTGCGACTTCGCGGTAACTACGGTCGCACCGGAAATCAAAACTTCACGAGCTATACGTCGATCACAACCTATGATTACGAATCTGGCTATAACTTCTGGGGTCAGGGTGTCAACGTTAGCTCCTTAGGGAATAAGAAACTAAAATGGCAGAATACCGAGACCATCTCATTAGGATTAGATTTCGCAGCATGGATTAGCCGATTGTCAGGATATGTGAATGCCTATAGAAAATTCACCGATCCTCTTGTTGTGGCAGTCGCACTTCCATCCTCAACTTCTTTATCACGTTATCCGATTAATGCTGGTAACCTGACGGTAGACGGTGTCGAAGTATATGCAAAGTATGCCCCTATTTACAAATTACAAGACCGTATCATTTGGACGATAGGCTTAATGAGATCGACATACAAACAAGAGTATAATGATTTCAATAGCATTCTTGAAAGTATGAACAGCAATCTGAGACAGAGCAAATCGCTTATCCAATATAGAGATGGCGGCGATCCGGCAGACATTTGGACCGTTCCTTCCTTAGGGATTGATCCTGCCACCGGAAACGAATTGTTCATGAAGAAAGATGGAACATATAGCTTTCAATACGATTATAATGATGCTGTAGTCGTTGGAAATAGCAGACCTAAATTACAGGGGGTATTCACCTCAAACTTAGTTTATAAGGGCTTCTCGGCAAATGTCATTGTCCGCTATCTGTATAATCAAGATGTGTTTAACTCGGCTCTATACAACAAGGTGGAGAATATCAGCATGCAGCAGCTTTTAAATTCCAATCAGGATAAGCGCGCGCTTATGATCGTTGGAAGCAAGTTGGCGACGTCAGCTCTTACAAACGCATCAATTTGATTGACTTAGGTGGTGAATACAGCGATCTAGATAGCCCCCCGGAATCTACGCCTATGTCATCAAGATTTGTGCAACAGGAAAACAGGTTGGCAATCGAATCCATTAGCTTGGGTTACGACATCAGAAACACCAGCTGGTTGAACAAAATCCGCATGAGCAATTTAAAAATAACGGGATACATGAACGATATAGGCTATTTCTCTACGGTTAAGCGTGAGCGAGGTATAGACTATCCTTATACACGTTCATTCTCCTTGAGTTTAACAGCAAATATTAAATAAGCCATGAAAAGAATTTCAATCTATATATTAGCATCCATCCTATTCTGCACAACGTCTTGTAGCAAATGGCTGGAAGTAGCGCCAGAAGATCGCTTTACCGAAGATCAGATCTTTGAAACCGAAGTAGGCTTCGACGAAGCGATGAATGGACTTTATTTGGGTTTGGCAAAAGACAACCTATACGGTGATAAAATGACCCTAACAACGGTAGAGCTTTTAGCAAACCGCTTCCATGTATTGGAATCAAGCTCACCTTACATGAGCCTATGTACTTGGAACTACAATGCAACCTATTCGTTCGAGTCATTCTCCAATATCTGGAGCCAGGCCTATACGAGTATCGGCAATGCAAACAATCTGCTTGCAGCACTTGACAAACAAGGTACTACAGTTTTACCAGATGCAAAAAGAACACGTCTAAAAGGCGAAGCATTAGCAATTCGAGCCTATGTACATCTTGATTTACTCCGTTTGTTCGGCCCGGTTTACAATAGTGTAGATTCTACGAAAAATGCGATTCCATACTATACACAATTGAGTCCTGAAATCGAAACGATACTTCCGGCAAATCAAGCGATGAATTTGATATTGAAAGATATCAATCAAGCGTTGGATTACCTAAAAGACGATAATTCCGCTGAAGTAGGCTATAACAACTATAATAATTTTCGATTTAATTATGTAGCGGCTATGGCTTTGAAAACAAGAGCGCTATTATGGAGAAATAATAAGGAGGAGGCATTTAAGCTAGCTAATGAAACCATCGCTTTGACCGACAACTTTACTTGGGTGACGATCGATCAAGCGAAGAACCCTAGGAATCCAGATAGGATATTTGTGAATGAGATGCTATTCGGAGTTTACAATGATCGTTTATATTTAAACTACGATAAATACTTTTCATTCGAATTAGAGCCTAAGTCTATCCTTTCATCGGGATCTGCAACGTTTATTGAAAACATTTATGAAAAGTCCAGCAATGACTATCGATTTGAAACGCAGTGGAAGATTCCTTCTTACGGCGTAGCCTATCCTACTTTTTTCAAATTCGCGGACATTACCAATAAGGATGGAAACTATAGACAGCGCTTCACGATTCCATTGATTCGCAAAAGTGAACTATTCTACATTGCTGCCGAGACCGCACCTAACACTGCGGATGGATTGGTATTTCTTAATAAAATCAGAAACCAACGCGGCCTTAGTTCTTTAGCTTCAGCATCTCAGATCAGCAATGAAATCTACAAGGAATATCTCAAAGAATTCTATGGTGAGGGTCAAGTATGGTATTATTATAAGCGCAATAGAATTTCGGCAATTGTTTCTCCAAATGGGGACAAGACCTCGGCGATCCCATCCAATGCATGGGTAGTTTCTCTTCCATTAAACGAAACTGATAACCGCTAAAAAGACACATGAAAATGAATACTTTAAAAATAAAACTATTCTTTGCGAGTCTTTTTCTCCTCGCATTATCGGCTTGTAACGAAGATAAGCTCGACTTATATGACCAAGAAGCAACGGGAAGCAGCATTTACTTCTATACACCCTATGCTACTGCCAATCAATCCGTGCCTACGACACAGCATAAATTTTCCTTTGCTTTTGAA
Organism: Sphingobacterium sp. UBA6645; assembly: GCF_002455685.1. NCBI lineage: Bacteria > Pseudomonadati > Bacteroidota > Sphingobacteriia > Sphingobacteriales > Sphingobacteriaceae > Sphingobacterium > Sphingobacterium sp. UBA6645. The sequence goes on along the minus strand of NZ_DKLH01000062.1, from coordinate 28,041 downwards.
CAATTAGAAGTAAAAGAAAAAACGATAGACATTCCTGTTCGGATCACGGGTATTCCACAAAGTACGGATCGGGAATTCTCGATTAAATTCGACCCCAATTCAACATTAAAAGAGGGAACCCACTTTGTATTGGAAAATGATAAACTGTTTGTACCAGCCGATTCTATCAAGTCAAGCGTGTCCATTAAATTGATTCGCACGGCAGATCTGCAGACGGAACCCTTGGAATTGCGAATGAAACTTGTGAAGTCCGCAGACTTTAACACCTACTTCAGAGAGCAATTTAATATCGCAAAAACCAAAGCTACTTCTGTTTTAGATTTTAGCTTAGTCGTTGATGATATCTTCGGTGCGCCATATGCGTGGATTCAATATAGCTCACGTTTTGAACCGGCATTAGGGAAATATTCTAAAGAGAAGTTCAACTTATTATTGGAAATATTTGATCTGGATGTCGAGCTATTTACCGACCCTACCGTAAATCCAAATACTGCTTTCGGAATTAGCACAATGACCTATTGGAAAAACTATTTCAAATACTGGTTACTGAAAGAAAAAGAGGCAGGTCGCATTCATGTTGATGGAAACGGAGACCCTATTACAATTCCAAACTAATGTTCAACAAAACCATGAAGTTAAGATATTTAAAATATAGCATATATGTCCTTTGTGCACTTGTCATGATTGCCTGCACAAAAGACAAAGGTAATTACGATTACAAAGACATCAACTCGGTCGAAATTAATGGAATTGAAGACCATTATTTAATCGAGTTCGGAAGTACGCCCAATATCAACCCTACTTTAGAATTCTCCAAAGACCCGAATTTTAAAGAAGAAAACTACAGCTTCGAATGGATTAGCTTCAATCATGGTGAAGTGCAGCTTAGCACGGCCAGAAAGCTTTTGCATACGGGTAAAAACTTTGATATTCCATTGGCGTTAAGTCTCGGAAAATACACTTTGTACTACCGCGTAAAGGAAAAGTCAACAGGCATTCTTTGGACCAGGAAATTTGAGATTGAGGTTACAGGATCGATCAAAGGCGGTTGGGCAGTTTTATCGGAGGTTGACAACAATTCGCAATTAGACTACTTTGAGTATGATTTAGAAACAAATAGTCACCCGAAAGAATATAGAGACTTTGCCTCTTACTTTATCGATTCAGAAACGGGAGCACAACTTACACTGGAAGGTAAACCAAAGTTTATCGAAGGATGGGCAAATACAACAGCAGCAACAGGAACAAACAGATACTTGCTCTATGTAGGAACAGACAAGAAAACGGAGAAAATTAACGTCACTGCAGGGTTTCAATGGAGCGAGCGATTCAACTTCAGCTTCGAGACCCTGAACAATATGGAATTGCCGCGCCTAGACAGAATATATCCGATTGCAACCAGTCAGGGATACGGAATGTACAACGGTGTTTTGCACAAACGTGTAAACATCGCAAACATCAACTTCGGTAATCCCGCCAATCTTTTGAATGGTGAACTGGTTGAACTTGCTCCGTTTATTGCTGTGAACAGAATGCAAATTACTGGGAATGTTGCTTTAGTGTATGACAAAAAGAATCAACGCTTTTTAAGATGCACTGCTAACAACACCGCGCTAACCGGATCCTTATCGATGGCGGGCGCTGCTTTCAATCCAAACGCAGTCGGGATGGACTTGGTTTGGATGGGCAGTACCAACATCAATAATGGATCCGCCTATGCGGTATTGACCAAAGATGGAAAATTTCATCTTGCAAGGACGACTAATAATATCACGACGTTTGAAGCGAGATATCTTGATGATATTTCTTCCCTACCGGGTATTGCACAAGCAAAACACTTTGAAATCGATCAGATTTACGGATACCTTCAATATGCTGTTGGAGGAAAGCTCTACCAATATGATGTTGACACCAAAGAGACCAAATTGATGAAAGACTTTGGCAATCGCGAGATAACTATGTTAAAGCATAATAAAGGAAACTACGTGACTTACACTACTGCAATTAATCCTGCACTAGTGGATAAAGCTGGACGCCGTTTTCTACCGGTTATCAAAGCCCTTATCGTAGCGACCTATGATCCTACCAATCCTAAAACATCCGGACAGGTAGACTTCTTTGAAGCGCCACAATTTAATATGGAATACACGACTTATTACAGTTTCTCGGGCTTAGGTAAAGTCCAAGATGTGGCATGTGTTGAATTTCCGACTGGTTATTAAAAATGATATGATCATGAAAAAGAACTTTATATATTTTTTATTTCTTTTAGCGCTAATTTCCTGTAAGGATAGTTCCTTCGATAGGATTATCCCTGAGGATGACGATGAGTTCCCTGCGCCGGCTCCGCCTCCAACCCCGCTTCCTTATCCCCTAGATAGTGCTTTCCAACTAAAAAGCATAACATCGGCCGAGGCAGAGCGGATTCGATTGAATCAGAACTTCACAAGCAGCGATTTCATTCCGACAGGATGGTTCGCGGAAGAAGGCAGCGATCTGGTAGTGAATCTAAAAAGATTGAGTGGTGATTACTACCCGGTATTGATTATTGGAACTTACAACAGAACTACCAACCCGGATGCCGATGTTAAAACTTATACATTGACGCCAGGGAACAATAGCATCAAAGTTGAAAAATCGGGACTAGTCTACATCCGATATAATGGCGAGCTAGATAAAAATGAATCCATTGTGAAATTTGTATCCGGTGTTAAACCCGCTCCATTTTACCGCGCCGGAAAAACAAGTAAAGAAGATTGGAAAGGGATGTTGAATAGCTATACAAGCAGCCCGGACGCGGTGCTATTTGGCGGCAAGATGATTATTGTGGTTAGCAGACGAACAGCGTTAGACAATATTGCTGAGGATCAGGAACTGTTATTAAAAACTGCGAACAACATTTGGGAATGGGAAGAAGATTTTGCAGGTCTAGATAATTCATCAGCATTGCACACGAGAAATCTACACAACCATTTAATGACCGAGTCAAACAACCCGGAATATTATATGGCTGCATTCCACTATGGAACCTTCTATAACGCGAGCTTTGCGGCCCACATGCTTGTCAAACCGAAAGATATCAATTCTTGGGGGCCATGGCATGAGATAGGCCACCATCATCAGCAAGCATCCTACCTATGGACGGATCTGATGGAAGTAACGGTGAACCTTTATAGTCTTTACGTACAGGAAAAGCTAGGTCGCGAACCTGAATTAAAAGCTAGAGGTACCTGGCCGTCGGTGGTTAGCTATCTGGCATTACCTACCCCAAGTAAAAACTTCGACGGAATTGAAGACCCATTTGTCAAATTAGCGATGTTCAGACAACTGTGGCTTGCATTTGGATCTGATTTCTACACGCAGTTGCACAAGGAAACACGGGAAAAGAAATTGGCGAATGGAGCAACTGATCTGCAGAAGAAGGAGTTTTTTATGTTGAGAGCATGCGAAATAAGTGGCAGAAACTTAACGAATTTCTTCCAAAAATGGGGAATGACCGGTGTATCGACCGTTTATCCAAAAATTACTGCTTTAGGGCTGCCTATTCCTACTTCAGATTTAACAAAACTTCAAGATTAAGGCTATGAAAAATATCATCATAACGGCTATCATCAGCTTTTTCGCAAGTACGGTCCTCGCTCAGGAGCCCATGATCATCAATGGAACGACGACCGACGAATTCTATCAAGAAGTCGTGCTGTTCGAAGTAGTTAATGGACGAACAGAACCGATCGCGCAATCCAAAGTCGTGAATGGAAAATTTGCATTCAAGCTTTTCCCGACCTACGAAGGCTTTTATCTATTGGGGTCTACTCAAACTCAGAACAACGCTGCCAGACATATCATTTATGGTAAGGAGAAGGAAGTTCTAAATATTGCTATTGGCGGCAAGAGCTACCAATTGAACGGGAAGAATTCGGCGGATAATAAAGATCTGGAAAAGTTTCAATCCATGTTGAGCGATATGAAAGAAGGCATTCGTTTAGGCGGCCCTATGACCTATGTGGAGTTCTACCCTATCGTTGAGAAGTTGGCACCACAAATTGCCCCTTTCAAAACCACATCGAAGAATCAAACGTTCTTAAGCAACTTTGAAATACTAAAGGATTATCTCTTCCACTATTATGCGCTGCAGTTCCAATACCTGCCGAAAAGAGCTCATCGGATGCTGAAGAGATTATCAGTTTGTACAAGGAACTAGATCATACGAAATATCTAAATGAAAACTTATTGATCCTTCCTTTTGGAGATAGCTTTTTGATGAGCTTGGTGATTGATGCAGGACAGCAAAAGAAATACAGCATTAAACAAGGCGAAAATAAAGCACAAAACGCAATCGACTTTATCCCGGATCCGACAATTAAAGGGCAGTATATTGTTCAGTTATCAAATAACTTCAAATCCTATGACGATTATTTAAGATTGGTAGAACCAAACCGAAAGTATCTAACCCTTGCCGATCAGGAAAAACGATTGAATGCGAAGTTAGTTAAGTTGGCGGATTCAAAACCCGGGGATGATTTTATCGACTTTACATTTCCAGACATAGCGGGAAAACAGTATAGCAAGAAGTCTTTGCAGGGAAATATCATCGTTATTGATTTCTGGGCAACCTGGTGTGGCCCTTGTAAACAAGAGGAACCATTCTACGAAAAGCTAGCGGAAAACTATAGAAATCAAAACGTGAAGTTCTTAGCTATATCGACGGATAAGGACAAAGCCGCGTGGGAAAAATATGTCAAAGCGAAAGAAGGTGATTTAAATATTACCCATTTGCATGCGAGCAATAAGAATATTCTTTCTGACGCTTATCAGATCAATACCATTCCGCGTTATATGGTCATCGATGCCAATGGAAAGATTGTAACGACCAATTCTCATAGGCCTTCGAATGTAGAATTGAAAAATTTAATCGATAAATTGGTGAAATAGTAGATTAAATTTCTTTCCAACTATGAAATAATGGCAGGTTAAAATTAATTAACCTGCCATTTTTACATCTAGGAAGTTTCAAAAACCAAAGGGCATCCGTTTTGTTAAACTGTTAGAAACAACAAATAATCGAAAACTACATATGAACTTTAATAATTATACAATCAAGGCTCAAGAAGCCATACAAAAAGCATCGGAGATTGCCGTTGGAAATCAACAGCAGGCAATCGAACCGGCGCATATACTTAAAGCCCTCTTAACGGTTGATGAAAACGTGGTTGGCCATTTGCTGAAAAAGCTAAACGTGAATATCAATTACATCACCACGGAGGTTGACAAACAGATTGAAGCATTGCCTAAAGTGAGCGGTAGCAACGTGTATTTAAGCAATTCTTCGGCTGCCGTTCTGCAAAAAGCACAAAGCTATCTGAAGGAATTCAATGACGAATTTGTATCCATTGAACACATCCTTTTAGCCCTTTTATCAGCAAACGACAAGGTTTCTAGTCTTCTAAAAGATCAAGGGGTTACCGAGAAAGACCTTAAAACAGCGATCAAGGAACTTCGCGGCAATAGCCGAGTAACCGATCAGAATGCCGAGGCAACTTATAATGCACTGGGAAAATATGCAAGAAACTTAAATGAGTTTGCGGAGTCTGGCAAGCTAGACCCGGTAATCGGTCGCGATGAGGAGATTCGTCGAGTTATGCAAATCCTATCCCGTCGTACCAAGAACAACCCGATTTTAGTGGGTGAACCTGGTGTGGGTAAAACAGCAATTGCTGAAGGTATAGCACATCGTATCATCAAAGGCGATGCACCGGAAAACTTAAAATCGAAAACCGTATTTTCATTAGATATGGGAGCCCTTATCGCGGGCGCAAAATATAAAGGCGAGTTCGAAGAACGCTTGAAAGCGGTCGTGAAAGAAGTATCCGATAGCGATGGAGAGATTATCCTCTTTATCGATGAGATCCATACGCTGGTTGGTGCTGGCGGCGGTGAAGGCGCTATGGATGCGGCGAACATCTTAAAACCCGCTTTAGCGCGCGGCGAGCTTCGTGCGATCGGTGCCACCACCCTCAACGAGTATCAAAAATACTTTGAAAAAGATAAGGCTTTGGAACGTCGTTTCCAAAAGGTCATGGTCGATGAACCGGATACACAAGATGCGATTTCCATCCTACGCGGATTGAAAGAACGCTATGAAACACACCACAAAGTAAGAATACTCGATGAATCCATTATTGCTGCTGTAGAGCTATCACAGCGCTACATCACCGATAGATTCCTACCGGATAAGGCGATTGACTTAATTGATGAGGCTGCATCTAAACTACGCTTAGAGATGGACTCTGTTCCTGAAGCAGTCGATGAGCTAGAGCGCCGCATCATGCAACTGGAAATTGAGCGCGAAGCCATAAAAAGAGAGAACGATGAGCGCAAAGTTTCTGAGCTATCTGAAACTATTGCTAACCTTTCCAACGAGCGAGACTCATTGAAGGCAGCATGGCAATCAGAGAAAACATTGGTTGATCAAGTCAACCAAGAGATTCAGAATATTGAAGATTACAAACTGGAAGCAGAACAAGCGGAACGTGCAGGTGACTATGGCAAGGTTGCGGAACTGCGCTACGGAAAGATAAAGGAAGCCCAGGACAAGGTAGAAACCCTGAAGCAAGAGCTTTCGGAAAAACAACAAAGCAGCCGCATGCTGAAAGAAGAAGTGACTTCCGAAGATATTGCTGACGTGGTATCGCGCTGGACAGGTATTCCTGTGAGCAAGATGGTGCAGTCGGAACGTGAAAAGCTGTTGAATCTAGAGGAGGAATTGCATAAACGCGTAGCAGGACAAGAAGAGGCTATCGAAGCCATTGCGGATGCTATCCGCCGCTCTCGCGCGGGCTTGAGTGATGCAAAACGTCCGATCGGTTCCTTTATATTCTTAGGTACGACAGGGGTTGGTAAGACGGAGTTAGCGAAAGCGTTGGCGGAATTCTTATTCGATGATGAGCAAGCGCTCGTACGTATCGATATGTCGGAGTATCAGGAACGCCACGCCGTATCTAGATTAATCGGAGCGCCTCCAGGATACGTTGGCTACGATGAAGGCGGCCAGTTAACGGAAGCAGTACGTCGCAGACCCTATTCTGTTGTCCTTTTAGATGAAATCGAGAAAGCACATCCGGATGTATTCAACATCTTATTACAAGTGTTGGACGATGGCCATTTAACAGATAATAAAGGTCGCGTGGTAAACTTTAAGAATACGATTATTATCATGACCTCTAACACCGGTTCGCATATCATTCAAGAGAACTTCTCGCAGATGACAGACAGCAACCGCGACGAGGTAGTCGGTAAGACCAAAGACGAGGTATTTGAATTGCTTCAAAAATCCATCCGTCCGGAGTTCTTAAACCGTATCGATGAGGTAATCATGTTTACACCATTGAGCCGCGATGAAATCGGCGATATCGTACGCATGCAGTTTGGAAGAGTCGAAAAGCAATTAGCCGAACAAAACATCTTCCTATCCGCTACAGACGACGCACTAGATTGGTTAGCACAGTTAGGATACGACCCAGTTTATGGAGCACGTCCATTGAAACGAGTTATCCAAAAACGCGTCCTCAACGAGCTTTCCAAAGAGATCCTCTCCGGAAAAGTAAGTCGAGACTCCGTGATACAATTAGATGTCTTTGATGGGAAATTTGTATTTCTAAATAAGTAGCAGTCTGAGACATTGGACAATAGATATTAGACAACAGACCCGATCCTGCCCATCCTTAAATCTTTTCTTTCCTGGTTCAGAAACAACGATATAGTTTTGAATCAAGAAAGGAAGGATGAAAGGATTGGCAGGATATTTTGTCTTGAATACCAGGAAAGGAAGGATGTAAGGATTGGCAGGATCGGGTATAAATTCAAAAAATATGGCGACTATCGCTAGCTGCCATACTCTTATGTCTAATATCTGATATCTAATATCTAATCTGAACCAGGAAAGGAAGGATTCAAGGATTGGCAGGATCGGGTATAATTTCAAAAAATATGGCGACTATCTCTAGTTGCCATACTCTTATGTCTGATATCTAATATCTAATCTGAACCAGGAAAGGGAGGATGAAAGGATTGGCAGGATGTTTTGTATGCAGTTAAAAATCGAGGCCGTATTAACCGTCATAGGTCTTGATACTAACTACTAAATACTTAATACTAAAAACTAAAAGAGATGGCGACTATCTCTAGCCGCCATACTCTTATGTCTAATATCTAATGTCTAACATCTAATCCAATCGATCGGAAAAGACATACCTAATCTCTTCTCTCAGATTGTATTTGGAGGCCATAACTTCGCCGTAGGCACCTGCCGTGCGTATAGCGATTAGATCTCCTCTTTGGGATACTGGTAATGTCACTTCCTTGCCGAAGCAGTCAGAGCTCTCGCAAATAGGACCTACGACATCGTAGTTTAGTTCGCTAGTTTCTGTTGCTAGGCCGAGGCGTTCGATCTTATGATAAGCCTGGTATAGTGCGGGGCGCATCAGTTCGGTCATTCCGGCATCTAGAATTAGGAAATTTTTCTTTACGCCGCTTTTGCTATAGAGTACGCGACTAACTAATGTTCCTGACTGCGCTACTAAGGCACGTCCTAATTCAAAGTGCACCTCTTGCTGCGGCGTGCGTTCTAGGAACTTATCGAACACTTCGAAATATGCTTCGAAATCAGGATACGGGTTCTCATCAGGATGATGATAATCCACTCCTAGTCCACCTCCAACATTTAATATCTTGATGGTTGTTCCGCGTTCTTCAAACCAATTCTTCCACTCATTGACCTTTACGCAAAGGCTCTTGAAAACATTCATATCCGTGATTTGTGAACCCACATGGAAGTGTAGTCCTACTAAATCAACGTTTTTACAATCTCTAAGCACAGAAGCTGCCTGCTCTAGCTCTGAATTTGGAACACCGAATTTATTCTCATCTAATCCCGTTGTGATGTAGTGATGCGTATGTGCATCTACATTTGGGTTTATTCTTAAGGAAACATTCGCGCGCTCGCCTAATGCAGCAGCCAGCTCGTCGATTACCTGAAGCTCTTCGATAGACTCTACATTGAATGCGAAAATCTGATGCTTAAGTGCCATCTTGATTTCCTTGTCCGACTTCCCTACTCCTGCGAATGTAATCTTATCGGCCGGAAAGCCCATATCAATCGACTTCTGAACCTCATTGCCTGATACACAGTCTGCACCAAAACCTACAGCTTGAATCGCAGAAAGCAACTTATCGTTAAAGTTGGCTTTTAACGCATAGTGAATATGGAAGCCTCGCTTATCAGCGGCAATTTTTGCAGCCTGCAAGGTGCGATCCAGAAGCTCTAAATCATAATAATAGAAGGGAGTTTCAAATTGCGATAAGCGGTCTAGGCTAATTTTATTTATTTGCATTTTCTATTTATTAAAACAATCTATTGTGTAAAGAACGTAAAGCCTCGGTTTTATGCTCTGAATTCAATAGAATCGACACATTATAATCTGAACCACCATATGAAATCATACGCACAGGAAGATGCTTAACCGCGTCTAATACGCGAGCCGCATAACCGTGGGTATTGGCGCCGAAGTCGCCTACAATACAAACGATCGTTTGATCTCTATCGACGCTTACTGTTCCGAAGTCTTCCACCTCGCGGATGATATCCTCTAAATTGCGGGTATCGTCAATTGATAGAGAAACTGCGACTTCCGATGTCGTGATCATATCAATCGGTGTCTTATAGCGTTCAAATATTTCAAATATCTTACGTAAGAATCCATAAGCTAACAACATGCGCGATGAATGAATATGGATAGCTGTAATTTCATCTTTTGCAGCAATAGCGCGGATAGCGCCTTTCTGTCCCCCGTCTTTTGAAATCAATGTGCCCGAAGCTTTCGGATCCATCGTGTTCAATAGGCGTACCGGGACATTATACTTTTGTGCTGGGAATACCGATTGGGGATGTAAGATTTTCGCTCCAAAATAAGCTAACTCTGCGGCTTCGTCGAAGCTTAAATTGGCAATCGGCGTTGTTCCTTTTACTACGCGCGGATCGTTATTGTGCATCCCATCGATATCGGTCCAAATCTGGACTTCATCAGCTTGGATGGCTGCACCAATAAGCGATGCCGTATAGTCAGATCCCCCACGTCGCAGGTTATCAATTTCGCCAAAAGCATTTCGGCAAATATATCCTTGCGTGATAAACAGCGTGTTCTCTGGATGGTTCGCTAAGATAGCACTCAACTTTTCATTGATGAATGGGATAACAGGCTCGTTGTCTTCATCGATTTTCATAAAGTCCAATGCCGGTAACAACACTGATTTTATCCCGATTTCTTCCAAATGAAAATGCCACAAGGTCGTAGACAGCAATTCACCCTGCGCTAAAATAACTTTCTCTTCAACTGGCGTAAATAAGTCATTTGATAGCGAAGCAATTAAATTAAAATGATAATCGATTAATTCCTTACCGTTCTTATATCCGTTCTCTGTGCTGAAGAGTTCCTTTATTAACGATTCGTACTTATCCTTATGAGCAACGATCAACTGTTTGGCCTCGTCCTTCTTACCTGCTAGGTAAGCTTTTCCAATTTCAACCAATGCATTGGTGGTTCCAGCCACTGCTGAAAGCACGACGATCTGACGCTCCGATGGGTCTACGATATCAAGTAGACCTTTGATACGCTCAGCACTTCCTACGGATGTTCCTCCGAACTTAAGAATTTTCATATCTCTGTAATTTAACTTTGTTTTTTGCGGGTGTGAATATAAGGATTAATCGCATAAAAAAAGCGGCACAATCGCATTTAATAGCTTTTGTGCCGCATATCATTAATGCGGAAGAATTACTTCTTCAGATTTTCTATTAATAATGTTGCAAGTTCCTCACCTATACGCTCCTGCGCTTCGTTGGTAGCAGCACCAATATGCGGCGTCAAGGAGATCTTCGGGTGGGTTAGAATTTCAGCACGAGGCGTAGGTTCATCATCATAAACATCTAAGCCTGCAAATGCAACTTTACCAGTGTTCAATGCATCCACTAATGCTAACTCATCAATAACGCCTCCACGTGATGCATTTACTAGCCCTACTCCATCTTTCAAGATCTCAAATTCCTCTTTTCCAATAACCGGTTTGTCCGTGAATGGAACGTGTAAAGAAATAAAGTCAGACTCGCATAAAACAGTCTCTATATCGGCCTGCTTCACAGGAACTTCAACTTGAATATCACCAGAAAGATTTAAGGTCAATGACATCGGCCCTTCGAATAAATCGGAATAGATTACATTCATTCCTAAGCCTAAACCGATTTTTGCCGTCTCGCGACCGATACGTCCAAATCCTACGACACCTAAAGTCTTGCCTTGCAATTCGGAACCAGCGCCATAAGCTTTCTTCAATGCGCCGAATTTAGTTGCTCCAGAAACTGGCATCTGACGATTCGAGTCGTATAAGAAGCGAACGCCATTTAAAAGATGTGCAAATACTAATTCAGCAACGGAGTGTGATGATGCTGCAGGTGTGTTGACAACCGTGATGCCTTTGGAGCGTGCATAATCCACGTCGATATTATCCATACCTACTCCCCCACGACCAATCACTTTAATATTCGGGCAAAGGTCGATCAGCTCTTGTCTAAGTTTCGTTGCGCTACGAACCGTAACAGCGTCATAGCTATTTAAGCGTGCTGCTAATTCCTCTTGTGGAATATGAACGGTATCCACTTCGAAGCCGGCAGCCTCTAATATTTGTTTACCGATAGGATCAATCCCATCGTTTGCTAAAATTCTCATTTAATTTCTTATTTATGCTTTTCTTCAAATTCTCTCATCGCATCAACCAAGGCGTTGATTGAGCTGATCGTTAATGCGTTATAGATCGACGCTCTGAATCCACCAACTGAGCGGTGTCCTTTGATTCCGATCAATCCACGCTCTTTTGCGAGTTCTAAGAACTCAGCTTCTAAGTCAGGATTTTCCATAATGAAAGTCACGTTCATGCGCGAGCGATCTTCCACATTCGCTGTTCCTTTGAAGAATGGGTTACGGTCGATTTCATCATAAAGCGTACGTGCTTTAATGATGTTTTCTTGCTCGATAACCTCTACTCCTCCTTTTGCTTTCAACCAACGTAGGTTCAACATAGAAACATAGATGGAGAATACTGGAGGCGTATTATACATAGATCCCGCTTTTGCGTGGGCCTCATATTCAAAAATTGTGGGGTTTGTACGTCCCGATTTACCGAAAAGTTCGTCTTTAATAATCACCAAAGTTACTCCAGCAGGCCCCATATTTTTTTGAGCACCGGCATAGATTAGATCAAATTCCGAGACATCGATTTTTCTGCTTAAGATATCCGAAGACATATCCACAACAACAGGAAGACTTGTTTGCGGAGTTTCGAAAACCTCCGTACCATAAATCGTGTTGTTGGATGTGAAATGGAAATAAGCAGCATCCGCTGGAATGCTATAATCCTTAGGAATGTAAGTGTAATTCTTATCGCTCGAGGAGGCAACAATTTCAACTTGTCCAAGTTTTTTTGCTTCTTTAGCGGCTTTGGTCGCCCAAACTCCAGTGTCTAAATACGCTGCTTTTCCTCCTTCTGGCAATAAGTTCATCGGAACCACTGCGAATTGCTGGCTTGCTCCTCCTTGTAAAAACAGAATGGAATATCCTTGCGGTACATTGAGCAACTCGCGAACTAATCGTTCGGTCTCAACGACAACCGCCTCAAACTCCTTCGAGCGGTGGGATACCTCTAAAATGGAAAGTCCAGTTCCATTAAAGTCCAACACTGCTTTTGAAGCTTCTTCAAAGACTTCCTTTGGTAGAATACAAGGGCCTGCTCCGAAATTGTGTTTCATTATTTTCTAGTAAAGTGTTTAAAATAAGGTTATTAAAACAGACTCAATCGTTTGCTTTAACTTTTGAATGCCCAAAGGTAAAATATTTTTGAAATTTTCTAAAACAAAAACCTTATTTGTTTAGAATATGACAATATTTGTTAAAATTCAATGACATATTATCAGTGTTCTTCAAATAATTCCGATATTTTACAATCAGCAAAAACAACTAACATTTCACCCGAAATGTGGATATTTTTAACGGCCTTAAAAGTGGTTTTTGGCCGAAATTTTGTGTATATTCGCCAGCTATGTGTCTATATTTATAACAGGCACTTTTTTAGTTTTATCGAAACCACAAAATAATGGCTGAAGAAACAGAAAACGAAAACAACTTAGTACCTGCGGAAAACAGGATTGTCCCTATCAATATTGAAGATCAAATGAAAGCTGCCTACATCGATTACTCGATGTCGGTTATCGTTTCGCGTGCTCTTCCTGATGCACGTGATGGGCTGAAACCTGTACACCGCCGTGTATTGTATGGTATGTTGGACTTGGGGGTAACTAGCGGAAAACCATATAAGAAATCTGCTCGTATTGTTGGGGATGTTTTAGGTAAGTATCACCCACATGGTGACTCGTCGGTTTATGATACGATGGTCCGCATGGCTCAGAACTGGTCATTGCGCTATCCATTGGTTGACGGACAGGGTAACTACGGTTCTGTCGATGGGGATCCACCAGCAGCAATGCGTTATACTGAGGCTCGTCTTCGTAAGATCGCTGAAGAGCTGTTGGCAGATATCAACAAGGATACAGTCGATTTCCAATTGAACTTCGACGACTCTTTAACGGAGCCTACTGTTCTTCCAACTCGTATTCCTAATCTTTTGGTCAATGGATCTTCAGGTATCGCTGTAGGTATGGCGACCAATATGGCGCCACATAACCTAACAGAGGTTATCGATGGTACCATCGCATATATCGACAACCGTGAAATCGAAATCTCCGAGTTGATGACTTATGTCAAAGGACCTGACTTCCCTACCGGTGGATTAATCTACGGATACCACGGTGTGAGAGAGGCTTTTGAAACGGGTCGCGGTCGTGTGGTAATGCGTGCAAGAGCGGAAATCGAAACAACGAAATCTGGTAAAGAGGTTATTATCGTAACGGAGATTCCTTATCAGGTGAATAAATCAGATATGATCAAACGTACAGCTGATTTGATTCACGAAAAGAAAATTGAAGGTATTTCAGAGATTCGTGATGAGTCGACGAAAGAGATCCGTATTATCTATGAAATTAAAAGGGATGCCAATGCCAATGTGGTATTGAATAACCTTTATAAATATACTTCATTACAAACGTCATTCTCTGTAAACAACATTGCCCTAGTAAAAGGACGTCCAATGTTGATGAACTTGAAGGACATGATCCACGAGTTTGTGGAACACCGCCATGACGTTGTAATCAGACGTACGAAATTCGAGCTTGCTGAAGCTGAAAAACGTGCGCATATCTTAGAAGGTTATCTAATCGCATTAGATCACTTAGATGAAGTAATTAAGTTAATCCGTGCTTCGGATACTCCTGAAGACGCTCGCGTAGGCTTAATGGAACGCTTCGGCCTTTCGGATATTCAAGCTCGTGCGATCCTGGATATGACTTTACGCAGGTTGACAGGACTAGAGCGCGATAAGATTAAAGAAGAGTATGCGGAATTAATGAAAACTATTGAATACTTAAAAGAAGTATTGGCTGATGAAGGTCTTCGTATGAAGATCATTAAAGACGAGCTTCTTGAAGTTCAAGAGAAATATGGCGATGAACGTCGTTCGGAGATTGTTCACTCGGCAGAAGATATGCGTATGGAAGACTTCATCGATGATGAGGAAGTTGTCATTACGATATCTCATAACAGCTATGTTAAGCGTACTCCGCTTACTGAATACCGTCGTCAAGGTCGTGGTGGTAAAGGTGCAATTGGTTCCTCTACGCGCGACGAAGACTTTACCGAGCACATTATTACGGCTTCTGCTCACAACTACCTATTGTTGTTTACAGAAGCTGGACGTTGTTTCTGGCTGCGTGCTTTCGAAATTCCTGAGGGAAGTAGAACTTCGAAAGGTAGAGCACTACAGAACATCATCAATATTCCTAAAGATGAGAAAATCAAGGCATACATCAATGTGAAGAACTTGAAAGATCAGGAGTATCTCGAGAATAACTTCATCATTATGTGTACTAAGAAGGGTACCATCAAGAAGACTTCACTAGAAGCTTACTCACGTCCAAGAGCAAACGGTATCAACGCAATCAACATCAACGAAGGCGACCAGCTATTGGAAGCAACATTGACTTCGGGTACTAGCGAGATCGTTATGGCTTTACGTTCGGGACGTGCAATCCGCTTCAACGAAGAAACGGTTAGACCGATGGGTAGAACTGCAACTGGAGTACGCGGAATCACGCTTGCAAGTGAAACAGACGAGGTTGTTGGCATGATTAGTGTGAATGATCAAGAGACAACTGTATTAGTTGTTTCGGAAAAAGGATACGGAAAACGTACGGATATTGAAGACTACCGTATCACCAACCGCGGTGGTAAAGGTGTGAAAACAATCAACGTAACGGAAAAAACTGGTGAGTTGGTTGCTATTAAAGGCGTTACTGATGAGAACGACTTAATGATCATCAATAAATCAGGTATTGTTATCCGTATTGGCGTAGAATCACTTCGCGTAATGGGTCGTGCAACACAGGGTGTTCGATTGATCACCTTAAAGGACAATGACGAGATCGCATCGATCACTAAAGTTGACCACCAGGACGAAGAAGAAGAAACGCTAATTGAAGGTTCCGAAGAAAACACAACTGAAAACGATTCAAGTAGTGCTGAGAATGAAGAACAAGAATAATTTCATTATTTCATCCATATCTGTACTGTTAGCTTTATCAGCTAACAGTGCTTTTGCGCAATCGAACTATAAAGAGGCGAGCAATGCTTTTGCGTTATACACGCAGACCGGCGCGATCAAAAATCTTGAGAATGCGAAAAAGCAGTTAGATAACATCTACAAGACCGCTAAAGACTCCTCAAAAACACGCGTCAATGTATTGCGTGCGATGGTGATGAGTTCTATCGCCTATGCCGATTCTGCGAGAACAATCAAGACGGATAAAGACCCTATTGATTTAACGTATCAGACCTTAGGAAGAATTCGTGAGAAGGATCGCGAAGGCTATCCAGGCGAGATTAGTTATGTAAAACAAAACTTAGCTGCCGCGTTGATCAAGCGTGCGAATAAGTCTTTGCAGGGTCAGAAGTACGATGCTGCTTACAATGATTTCTTGAAAGTAGATGAGCTGAATGCAAAGAATGAGGATGTGACCTACAATCTTGCTGTCTTAGCGAACAAAGCGGGTAAGTCTGAGGACGCGGTTAAATTCTACAAGAAGATTATTGATAGTGGCAATGCTACGGAACAGCAATATTTAGAATTGGCAGCTCTCTACGATAAGCTAGGTGAAAGCCAGTTAAATCTGACGACCTTAGAAAATGCGCGTACGAAGTACGGAGAAAATAAAGAAATCTTGTTTCAGTTGATTCAGGAATATGCATCTGTTAAAGCTTATGATGCCATTGTTCCAATTGCTGACCAAGCAATCAAGATGGAGCCGGATAACGTAGAGCTGAATTACCTTGCTGGCTACGCGAATGAAAATGCAAACAATATTCCGGCAGCAAAAGCGTTTTACGAAAAGGTGCTAGAACTGGATCCTAATAATTATGAATCTAATCTAGCATTAGGGTTAATCTACTTGAAAGACTTTTTGAGTGACACAGAGAATCATGAAGCGCAATACAATGCTCAGAACTTTCTGTTAAAAGCAAACGAAATCAAACCTTACGAGATTAACGCACTCAAATCATTAGCGATGTTCTATGAGAAAGCTGATGATGCGGAGCAATTAGATCGTGTAAATTTACTTTTGAACCAACTTACAAATTAAGACAACACAAATAAAAACGATATGAATCTAAGAAAATCCATATTATTCGCAGGAGTTCTTTTTGCAGCCGGTACAACGACTGTAATGGCTCAATCGGGTAATATCAAAAAAGCGAAAACCAACTATACGAAATTCGAAGAGTTGAAAGCTGCAAATACAGCTGCTTTAGGTAAAGGTAATTTAACTTCAGCTCAAGAAGCAATCGACGCCGCTGTTGTTCACGAGAAAACGCAAAACGATCCAGAAGCTTGGACTGTATATTCTTTAGTATATGCTAATATTGCAAACCTTGATAAAAATGCCGAAGCTGCAACAAAAGCAATTGAAGGTATCAAGAAAGCAACAGAACTAGATACGGATAAAAAACACGCAGAAAATATCAAAGCGGCTGGTCAAACTTTAGGTCAGTTCCGTTTCAATGAAGGTGTTGCTGCTTGGGATAAACAAGACTACCAAACAGCATACAAAGAGTTCACTGGTGCATTAGACTATTTACCAGGTGATACTACATTGACGTACTATTCTGGTTTAGCAGCTGTGCAAAATAAAGATTACGACAATGCTATCGCTCGCTACAAAGCTTTAGTACCTGTGAAAGAGTATTCAGCTCACAAATCAATCATGATTGATTTGCCTAAGCTTTATTTATCGAAACAAGATACTGCTGCGGCATTAGCATCTGCTGCTGAAGCGGTTGCTGCTTATCCTAGCGATAATGGTGCCGTTGTTCAGAACATCGAGTTGAACTTGATTACTGGAAATGAAGCAAAGGTAGTATCTGATATCGAAGCACAGATCGCTAAGGATGCATCTAATAAAAACTTGCATTACTACTTAGGATTAGCATACAGCACTTCAGGTCAGCCTGAGAAAGCTTTAGAGTCCTACAAAAAAGCTTTAGAGATTGATCCTAATTATTTAGAAGCTAACACAAACGCTGCTGTTGTTATTATGAACAGCGGTCGCGATGAGTTGATTGCATTAAACGACGATAAATCATTGCAACCAAAAGACTATAATGCTAAAGTTGCAGCATTGAAAGAGAAAATCGGTCGCGCATTGCCTTACTTGCAAAAATCTGTAGAAGCAGATCCGAAGAATGTTGATGCATTGCGCAACTTGAAAAACTTCTATGATTTCATGCAAGACGAAGCTAAATCTAGTGAGACTCAAGCTAAGATTGACGCATTGAATTAATGTATAGTTATGATATAAAAAAGGCCTTCAGCGAATGCTGAAGGCCTTTTTCATGCTTTTATATTTTAGCCTAATGCCACATCTAATACCATCATTACCACAAATCCTAAAACAAATCCGAGCATAGGAATATCCGAATGTTCTTCTTGTTGCGTCTCAGGGATTACCTCTTCGATTACGACGAAAATCATAGCGCCTGCTGCAAAAGCTAGCGCATATGGAAGAATCGGAATAAAGAAAGCCACAGCCCATGCGCCTAGTACTGCGAAAATTGGCTCCACGATCGCGGACATCTGTCCATATTGGAAACTTTTCCTTCTGGATAATCCCATTCTACGCAATGGCATGGAAACAGCAATTCCTTCCGGGAAGTTCTGCAATCCGATTCCCATAGCGAGTAAGATAGCGCCGGCAATAGTTGCTTCAGAATGTCCAGCAGCAGCACCACCAAACAGGACACCTACTGCTAAACCCTCGGGAATATTGTGTAAAGCTATTGCAATGGTAAGCAATGTTGTTCTATGCAAAGACGACTTCGGACCTTCGGTTTTTAAAAAGTTCAAGTGCAAGTGTGGCATCAGTTTGTCCAGTCCGAAAATAAAAAGAGCGCCCAATAGAAATCCAATTGCTGCCGGCATGACCTTCTCAAAACTCTCCCCCTCGCTCATTTCAATAGCCGGAGCTAAAAGACTCCAGAAACTGGCAGCTATCATTACTCCGCCAGTAAAACCCAGCATACCGTTTAACAATTTCTTATTAACGCCTTTAAATAAAAATACACTAGCCGCACCCAAAGCAGTTACACCCCAGGTAAAAAGACCAGCAATCAATGCTGCAACAATAGGATTTAGGGTTTCAAAGTAAGCTATCAGGTTATCAATCATATGAATAGTAAAAATATGCTCTGAAATTAACTATTCTTTTCAATAAATAAGTCGAAATATCAATTTTCTTCTTCAATTAATGAGTTGCTCATTAATAAAAACAAGAAGAGCTCCTCTCGGAGCTCTAATAATGGGAATATTTTATCTTTAGCTTACATGAGCGCGCAACATCCATGCTGTTTTCTCATGTTTTTCCAAAATTCCTACTAAGAAATCTTCGGTTCCTGAATCTCCATGATCTTCCGCTAACTTAATATCTTCACGAAGTGTAATAATCAAGCTCTCGAAATCGTTCAATAACTCTTTGATAAATCCCTGGCTATCATTCTTCTTGTACTTCATTTCCGTTAGCTGTGTAACTTCCAAAAATTCCTTCATCGTACCGATTGCGTAATGGCCAATAGAACGAACGCGCTCCGCAACTTCATCAATCAATTCTGCCAGCTCATCATAAATAGTCTCGAAGAACAAATGCTGAGCATGAAAATCAGGTCCTTCCACATTCCAATGCGCATTTCTTACTTTGATATATAAAACATTCTCGTCTGCCAATAATCTGTTCAACATGCTGGCAACTGCAGCAGTGTCCTTTTCTTTTAAACCAATATTTGTTTTCATCTGTAAATTAGTTTTTATATGTTTTTAATAAGTACTTGCTTCGTTGAGTTTTTGGATTGCATCCTCCCCTAGCCTGAGCTGCACTGCAGCAACAAAGGATTGCAAATGATCCTCTTTTGTAGCACTTGCGATTGGGGCAGTGATGGATGGTCGTGCGAGCAGCCAAGCTAAAGCAACTGCTGAAGAAGACGTACGATAAGCCGAAGAAACCTCTGACAAGGCTTTCACAATACGTTGGCCACGCTCGTTCCAATAGCGCTTTTGTATCCCCTCGCCTCTTGCGGATTTATTGAAATCGTCATCAGAAAGATACTTCCCGCTCAAAAAACCACTTGCAAGCGAATAATATGGAATTACCGCAAGATCGTTTTGTGCAGCAATTACCTCAAACTCCTGTTCATATTTTTCACGATCATAAAGATTATATTCTGGTTGCAAGGAAACATACTTCGGTAGATTCAAATGATCTGCTGTCGCTAAACTCTCTGTTAGGCGTTCTGCCGTAAAATTCGAAGCACCGATATATCTGACCTTCCCTCCCTTTATTAAATCTTCATACGCTCTTAAAGTCTCCTCTATCGGAGTTTCAACATCGTCGTAGTGCGTTTGGTATAAGTCAATATAATCCGTTTGCATTCGTTGTAGCGATAGCTCAACCTGCTCTTTGATGTAAGATGCTTTTGTATCTGGCTTCGAATCATAACCAAATCGGCCACCTACTTTCGTCATCAGAATGAGATCATCACGTTTACCGCGCTTCTTTAACCAATTCCCGATGATCGTCTCTGATTCTCCACCCTTATTCCCAGGCACCCAATGCGAGTAATTATTAGCCGTATCAATCGCATTGAACCCTAAATCGACGAAGCGATCTAATATTTCAAAAGATTGCCCTTCGTTGAGTGTCCATCCGAAGACATTTCCACCAAAAATAATAGGCTCAATAAATAAATCTGAATTTGCAATTTGACGTTTGTTTTCCATAGCGGGCGCTCTAATTTTGATAAGGACAAGTTACCATTTTTAATGCGCCTTTCCCAGTTTTGAAGACTTTATCTTGTCATAATATTATAAGAATAGCACAGCGTATTTCCCCTGCACTTTTGTATTTTTGCCCCTTCGAGGAAATAAAAGAAAATGGAAGGCAATACAAGACATCTACATCGCTTCACGGAAGATATATCTACAATTGAATTGCCGGATGCCTTTACCTATCCTTTCTTTTATGAACCTCATCCATTAAGTATGCTCGCTGCAGAACAAGTTCAGCATTATTTAGCAGCTCAAAAAGATTTTCAACACAATTTCGGGCTTAAAGAAGATATGCCAGGCTTGGTCATTGGTAAGATGTTCGGTGTCTTGGTCGTAGAGGACCAAGAGGGCAAGTTGGGCTTTCTGGCAGCTGTTTCAGGAAAGCTCGCCGGAACCAATCAGAACCAATATTTTGTACCTCCTATTTTTGACATGTTAGACCCCGACGGATTTTTCATCCAGGAGGAAAATATCATCAATGCAATCAATCGTCGTATCGACGAGCTGTCGGCAAACCCAAACATCCAAATCTTTAGGGAGAGTTTGGTTTCAACGCAACAGGAAAATGATACACTCTTATCCGACTTACGCAAGTTTCATAAGACAAATAAAGCCGAACGCAAGCGCGTCCGAGAGCGGGCGAAACTAGAACTAGACGAAGTCGCTTATAACGTCCTTGCTGAAGATCTCATCAAGCAAAGCTATCGCGATCAGCATGAATACGATGTTGCAAAACAAGCATGTAGAGAGAAATTGCAGAAGCAGGAAGAACAACTGCAGCAATTATTACAGGCGATTGATGATTTAAAAAACGAGCGTAAGCGACGTTCCGCAGATTTACAACAACGATTATTTGATCAATACCATTTCTTGAATGCAGAAGCTGAAACCAAGCCGGTCCTAAATATATTTCAAGAGCATATCAACATGCCACCACCAGCTGGCGCGGGGGAATGTGCTGCTCCAAAACTGTTACAATATGCCTATCAGCAGCAGTTGAAACCAATCGCATTAGCAGAATTCTGGTGGGGTGCATCGCCAGCCTCAGAAGTCAGAAAACATAAGCAATACTATCCTTCCTGCCGAGGGAAGTGTGAACCTATTTTAGGGCATATGCTTCAGGGTTTAAAAGTCGACCCCAATCCGATGTTACAGAATCCTGCAGCGGGTAAGGAATTGGAATTCATTTTTGAAGACGATGATATCATTGTAGTCAACAAGCCGGCAGAATTCTTATCGGTGCCAGGGATCAATGTACAGGATAGCGTGCAACAGCGAATTGAACGTATGTATCCCGACATCAAGAGTCCTATTATCATCCATCGTCTCGATATGTCTACTTCGGGAATCCTGGTGCTAGCAAAAAATAAAGAAGCGCATCAAATTATACAAGATCAGTTTATACAGCATACGGTCAACAAACGCTATACCGCCCTATTGGAAGGAATTATCGAAGATGTTGAAGGGCTCATCGACCTTCCGCTCCGCGTTGATTTAGACGATAGACCGCGACAAATGGTCTGCTATGAATATGGCAAAGCTGCAAGAACGGAATATAAAGTCGTTGCTATCGAAGGCAATCGCACCAGAATACATTATTTCCCATTGACCGGAAGAACACATCAGTTGCGTGTGCATTCTGCACATGTCAAGGGCCTGAATGCCCCGATCGTCGGAGATGATCTCTATGGGAACCGAGCCGACCGATTACATCTGCATGCGGGCTTCATCAGCTTTAAGCACCCAAAATCCGGCGAACTCATGCGTTTTGAAGTTGCTGACCCATTTTAGAATTTCTATCCAAATGCCTAACTTGTCATACTAACAAAGCCTCCAACAATGGAAATCTTCAAATTCGTATATCAGCATCCGCTATTCGAAGCCGCTGATTTAGAACTAATCAGCAAGGAACATCAACGTGTGGAACTGAAAAAAGGAGACTATCTTTTGAAGAAAGATCAAATCGCAAATTGTTACTCCATCGTTGAATCGGGGCTTATACGCACTTACCTCTATGATTACGAAGGCAATGAAATTACTACAGGATTTACCGGCACCAATGAGGTGGCCATAGAGGTTGCATCGCTATTCCAACGGATTCCAACCCAAGAATATATGCAATGCCTGACGGATTGTGTACTTTGGCAAATTGATTACAATCATTTTCAAGAGCTTTTCCATCAAATCCCTGCCATGCGCGAATGGGGCCGCGCTTGGATGGCGTTCGAACTCTATCTTTCAAAGAAAAGAGCAACGGAAATGATTACAGAACCTGCTACACAACGATACTTGCATCTTATGCAAGAGAAACCGCAGATCATTCAGCAAGCGCCACTTAAGCATATCGCCTCCTATCTGGGAGTAACTGACACTTCCCTAAGCCGAATTCGCAAAGAAATCATGCACGCCTAAATCTTCATTAACAAATGGAAAAAGAATACTTCGAAGATCAAACCTTCGACCAAACTAGCATTACGGAAGTTCCCCTAACACAAGCACATTACGATTACTGCCAATTCAAGGGCTGCAATTTAGAACAATATGACTTGAGCGATTACAAGTTCACAGAATGTACTTTCATCGATTGCAATCTGAGCTTGGCGAACCTGAGCGGCTGTAGCATACAGGACGTTAAATTCCAAAACTGCAAATTGATGGGATTACATTTCGAAACCTGCAATCCCTTCAACATCTCCTTTACGTTCAAAGATTGTATTCTCGACCACAGTAGCTTTTACAAGCTTAAGATAAAGAAAACCAACTTCCATGGCAGTCGTCTACAAGAAGTAGATTTCGAAAGTGCTGACCTCAGTCTTGCCGACTTTAGCGACACAGACCTGAGCATGGCAAACTTTACGCAAACAAACCTCGAGAAAGCCAACTTCCTGACAGCAACAAACTATAGCATCGATCCGGACAGCAATAAGATTAAAGGGGCTAAATTTAGTCTTCAGGGATTGCCGGGCCTTCTAGAAAAGCATCAGATCAAAATTCAATATTAACATGCAGGAAATCGACCGAGCGGAACAAGCATATATACGGTGTATATCAAACATCCTGGAAAGCTTATTTACGATCGGTTTATCAGCTAGCGATTTTGAAATCCTATTGATAGCTTATAAGAATGAAGACTTATTGAAGGTCTACGCTAAAAGTCGGACTAGCGAAACCTATTCTCTACTCATGTCATTTCCTGTCCTATCTCGCTCCGGCCTGCTTGGACCCAAGAAGAAAGAAGGCGATAAACAAGTTCCGGAAGGGCAATATATAATCAACCGATTCAACCCCGAAAGCAAATACCACCTATCGCTCGGAATTAACTACCCAAACGATTACGATAAAGAACAACAGTACAGCGGCTCTGATATATTTATTCATGGCGGAACGGAAACCGTCGGCTGTCTACCGATTGGCGACCCTGCTATCGAAGTACTTTACACCTTAGCATCCCTTGCAACATCCCATGGGCAACACGAAATCCCCGTCTATATTTTTCCTTTCCCCTTAGACATCGAAACCCTAGAAAAATACGAACTTCACTATCCCGAAGAAACCGTTCGTCGTTGGAAGGAATTAGCAGTCCTACACGGCGAACTCCAAAAGCAGATTAAATAATCCCTAGAATTTAATATGCTTGCATATTTTTTTCATCAACTTTAACGCCCTTCAAGCGTCCATTTTCCGAATTATTTACTTACCTTTAAAAGGATGCCAAATGCTTAAAAATCATAGCTTAAAGCATCGTTGATAACGATTATAAACATTTAAAGCCTTTTAAAATGATAGAATCAGCAGGAAAACGCTTGCGTACTGCGATGGCTGAAGAAAAGCCCTTGCAAATAGTCGGAGCTATCAATGCTAATCATGCCCTCCTAGCCGAACAATCGGGGTTTAAAGCCATCTACCTTTCCGGTGGCGGCGTAGCTGCCGGCTCACTTGGTATACCCGACCTCGGTATCACTAATTTACAAGATGTACTGATCGATGTAGAACGCATCAGTAATGTTTGCTCCTTACCCCTCCTAGTCGATATCGACACGGGCTTTGGACCATCGGTCTTCAATATCGCCCGTACCATTAAGTCTTTAGACAAGGCAGGTGCCGCCGGCGTACATATCGAAGACCAAGTCGGTGCTAAGCGCTGCGGCCATCGTCCAGGAAAGGAACTCGTATCACAACAGGAAATGGTGGATCGTGTTAAAGGTGCTGTAGACGCTAAGATTGATTCAAACTTTGTCATCGGAGCTCGTACAGATGCTTTTGCATCCGAAGGCTTAGAGAAAGCGCTAGAGCGCGCTGTAGCATACAAAGAAGCTGGTGCTGATTTCATCTTCGCCGAAGCCTTATCCGAGCTTGCAGACTATCAGCGCTTCGCGGAAGCTACCGGTATTCCTATCCTTGCTAATATCACCGAATTCGGGCAAACGCCTCTTTATACAGTAGAGCAACTTCGCGACGTGCAAGTATCTATCGTACTGTATCCGCTGTCAGCATTCCGTGCCGCCAACAAAGCCGCGTTAAATGTCTATCAGCATATTCGCCAGGATGGATCGCAGCAAGCCGTTATCGACAGCATGCAAACACGTGAGGAACTATATCAAAGCATAGATTACTATGCTTATGAAAATCGACTTGATCAATTATTTAAAAACAAATAATATGAAAGAAGAGAACAACACAGGCTTTAAGCCTAAAAAAAGCGTCGCACTCTCCGGTGTGCCCGCTGGAAATACAGCCCTTTGTACAGTAGGTCGCTCGGGCAATGACCTACACTATCGTGGATATGACATCCTAGAGCTGGCCGATCAAGCTAGCTTCGAAGAAGTCGCGTATTTACTTATCCATGAAAAGCTACCAAATAAGGAAGAGCTCGAAAAATATAAACAGAAGCTGAAAGGTCTACGAGGATTGCCTGCCAATGCTAAGGAAGCATTGAAGTTAATTCCAAAGAATGCACATCCTATGGACGTTCTTCGTACCTATGTTTCCATATTAGGAACACTGGAACCGGAGCCATTAGCACATGAAACCGAGAAAGCGCGTGATATCATCGACCGTCTGATGGCGAGCTTCCCCTCGGCCCTTTTATTCTGGTACCACTTCTCACATAACCACAAAGAGATTACTGTAGAAACTAACGATGACAGCATTGCTGCTCATTTCTTACATCTTCTACATGGCGAAAAGGCACCTGCTTCCTGGGTAGAAGCTATGCAGATTTCATTGAACTTATATGCAGAGCACGAATTCAACGCATCCACTTTTACAGCGCGTGTAATCGCAGGTACGGGTTCTGACTTGTATTCTTGCATTGCCGGTGCTATCGGTGCCCTACGTGGCCCAAAACACGGCGGAGCCAACGAAGTTGCCTTCGAGATACAAAGTCGTTATCAAAATGCCGACGAAGCAGAAGCCGATATCAGAAAACGTCTGGAAGTGAAAGAAGTCATCATCGGATTCGGACACCCTGTATATACCATATCCGATCCGCGGAACCAAGTCATTAAACAAGTCGCTAAAAGACTGTCGGAGGAAAAAGGCGATATGAATCTCTTCGATATCGCAGAACGCTTGGAGACCCTCATGTGGGATGAAAAGAAAATGTTCCCTAACTTAGATTGGTTCTCCGCAGTAGCCTACCATATCATGGGTATTCCGACCGATATGTTCACTCCACTATTCGTGATGTCCAGAATATCAGGATGGGGAGCACATGTCATCGAACAAAGGCAAGACGGAAAGATTATTCGTCCGAGTGCAAACTACACCGGTCCGGAAAACCTCGAATTTATTCCTTTAGAAAACAGAAATTAATAACATTACGATAAAACAGTATTTAAAGATTCTATGTCATCCTTTATTTCAAATGATAGACCACAACCGGATCAGGTGTTGGTCGATATTGCCGATTACGTATTAGACTACAAAATCAACAGCGATCTAGCGCTAAAAACAGCACATTACTGCTTCTTAGACACCATAGGTTGTGGTTTCGAAGCACTAACTTACCCAGCCTGCACTAAATTATTAGGACCTATCGTGCCGGGCACTGTCGTGCCAAACGGAGCAAAAGTTCCAGGAACGCCCTATCAGCTTGACCCTATTCAAGCGGCATTCAATATTGGCGCTATGGTCCGTTGGCTAGACTTCAACGACACCTGGCTTGCTGCCGAATGGGGCCATCCTTCCGACAACCTGGGCGGTATTCTTGCCGTAGCAGATTGGATATCCAGAAATCGTATTGCAGAAGGCAAGGAAGCCTTGACCATGAACAAAGTATTAGAGGCAATGGTGATGGCGCACGAGATTCAAGGGGTCTTAGCATTGGAAAACTCATTCAACAAGGTAGGATTAGACCACGTTATCCTTGTAAAAGTAGCTTCAACTGCAGTAGTTGGGAAATTGATCGGACTTAACAAAGACGAGTTAATCAACGCAATTTCTCTAGCCTTTGTCGACGGACAATCCTTACGTACATACAGACACGCACCTAATACAGGTAGCCGTAAATCATGGGCAGCCGGAGATGCGACATCCAGAGCAGTTCGATTGGCATTGATTGCTCAAAAAGGAGAAATGGGATACCCATCGGTACTGACAGCACCGGTATGGGGATTCTATGATGTTTCCTTCAAAGGACAAGCATTTAAGTTCCAACGTCCTTATGGTTCATATGTCATGGAGAATGTATTGTTCAAAATCTCCTTCCCTGCAGAATTCCACTCGCAAACAGCGGTTGAAGCAGCGATGACGCTACATGAGCAATTAAAAGAAATGGGCAAAACTGCTGCAGATATCAAATCCATCAAGATTCGTACGCACGAAGCGGCAATCCGCATCATCGATAAAAAAGGTCCGTTGCACAACCCTGCCGACCGCGATCATGCTATCCAATACATGGTTGCCGTTCCTTTGATCTTCGGCCGCTTAACAGCTGCTGATTATGAAGACAACATAGCTTCCGATCCACGTATCGACGCCCTTCGCGCACGCATTACCTGCCATGAAGATCCCCAGTTTACTGAAGACTATCATGATCCAGAAAAACGTTCAATCGCCAATGCATTAACGCTAGAACTGGAAGATGGCACCATCCTCGAAGAAGTGGTTGTCGAGTACCCAATCGGACACAAACGCCGCCGCGATGAAGGAATTCCAAAATTGATCGAGAAATACAAGATCAACCTCGCCCGCGTATTCGCCGAAAAGCAACAGAATATCGCAATAGAAAAAACATTGGATTATGATACTTTCGTAAAATTGAAAGTAAATGAGTTAGTGGATATTTATTGCTGGAATTAGATATTAGATTTTAGACATTAGAGTATGGTGTTTAAAAAGGGGTGTAAAAGGAGGGCACTGAAAAAGTCCCCTTAGAAAAAAAGGTTAAAAAAGGGAGTCGAAAACTACAGTTTTCTGCTCCCTTTTTCGTATTTTAAGGTAGGCTTTAATGGACAT
>NZ_DKLH01000063.1:433-22315 GCF_002455685.1 Sphingobacterium sp. UBA6645 | reverse complement strand
TCAGGCTTTTATGCAAGTTTTTACCCCTCTTTTTAAGAAGCTTTTTCCAATATATTTCAACCCTTAATTCGCATTAGTAGTTAGTATAAAGACCTTTAGCGACCAATATTCCTCCCCATTTGTACGGCATACCAAATATCCTGTCAATCCACGCATCCTTCCTTTTCTGGTTCAAGACAAAGTTTCGTTCCTTTCCTGATTCAAAGACAACGCACATCCTGTCAATCCTCGCATCCTTCCTTTTCTGGTTCAAGACAAAGTTTCGTTCCTTTCCTGATTCAAAGACAACGCACATCCTGTCAATCCTCGCATCCTTCCTTTCCTGGTTCAAAGACAAATTTCCTTTCTTTCTTGGTTGAAAGACAACGCACATCCTGTCAATCCTTGCATCCTTCCTTTCCTGGTTCAAAGACAATACACCCATTCTCTATATTCCTTTCCTGTTTAAGACGATACAAATGAACTTACTATTCCTATCTATCCTTCCTTCCTCCGCTCTCCCACTTGATTGTCACGCATGGGTCAGCATAAGGTCTAAATACTAACTACTAAATACTAAATACTACCTAATACCTAACAAGCCCTACTTTTTTATTAGTTTTACACTTTACAAAATCAGATATGAAAACAAAGTTCTTAATTCCTATCCTTGCGATCTCGCTAAGCACAGTTGCTTGTAATAACAATACTTCCTCGAATCCGGAACAAACGACAGATGAACATGCCGGACATGATCATAGCGCTGCGGGTCACGAAGGTCACAACCATGCGCAAACAACTACGCCTAATCAAGCTCCTCCAATTGAAGTTCCTGCTGTTAAGGCTCCTGTAGTTAGTATTCCTGATTTCAACTTCTATAAAGTTAAATCGGGCATCGCGTTTAGCAAAGCAGATATCCCTGCTGGTAAGAACACCGTGTTTGTATTATTTGATCCTTCATGTGGACACTGTCAGCATGAAACAAGTGCTTTAGCGAAGAACTACGAGAAGATAAAGAATATTAATGTTTACTATGTTTCGATGAATGATCCTGCTTTGATGGCTAGCTTTTTCACCTCTTTCGGGAAGGAATTAGAGGGCAAGCCTAACGTGGAGATGTTATACGATAGAAATCAGGATTTCATTCAGAAGTTCCATGTTCCTAGCAAATTCCCTGCGAATTATGTATATGGTGCTGACGGAGCACTAAAGACATACTGGGAAGGCGAAAAGTCAATTGAAGACGTTATTGCAGCATTTACAAAATAATGAAAATTGCCATTAATGGATTTGGCCGTATTGGCCGCCATACTTTACGGAATTTATTAAATCGTAATCTTTCCGATATAGAAGTGGTTGCGATTAATGATTTAGCAGATACGAAGACATTGGCGCATCTGTTTAAATACGATTCTGTTCATGGTCCCTTGCATCGCGATGTCAAGCATGACGACCAGCATTTGTATGTCGACGGAAAGACTATCCAAGTTTATAATGCGAAATCACCGGAAGACCTGCCATGGGCTGAATTAGGAATAGACGTCGTTGTAGAATCTACAGGTCATTTCGTAAAAAAAGAATTAGCTGAGAAGCATATTCAGGCTGGCGCGAAGCAGGTTATTATATCTGCTCCTTCACCCGATAAAGAAGTGCCGACGGTAGTATTAGGTATCAATGATCAAGATTTCGATTGGTCTACGCCTGTATTCTCGAATGCCTCATGTACTACCAACAACGTAGCACCCCTGATTAAGATTCTGGATGATAACTGGCAGATTCAAGATGGATACATCACGACCGTGCACTCGATGACCGGTGATCAAAATCTTCACGATGCCCCGCATCGTGATCTTCGTCGCTCTAGAGCTGCTTCAGCATCCATTATCCCAACAACTACTGGTGCTGCTAAGGCGATCACCAATGTATTTAAGCATTTGGAAGGGAAGTTAGGAGGCGCAGGAATCCGTGTACCGGTATTAAACGGTTCCTTAACCGACTTTACCTGCACCTTAGCCAAAGAAACCACTGTTGAGGAGATCAATCAGAAGTTTAAAGAGGCTGCAGATAATGGGCTCAAGAATGTATTGTATTATACGGAAGATCCTATCGTCTCCGTAGATATCATAAACAATCCATATTCCTGTGTATTCGATTCGCAATTGACAAGTATTGTAGGTGGATTGGTCAAGGTTGTCGGATGGTATGACAATGAATTCGGATATTCCAACAGATTGGTTGATTTATTAGAAATAGTAGCTAAGAAATGATACGGTTCATCTCTTTACAAGATACGCTAGCTTTGCGCAGTCTAGTACTGCGCAATGGCTTATCTGAGCAAGAATGTATTAACCCGCAAGATCTCCTCCCCGAGACTTTCCATTTGGGATATTTCAATGAAGAAAACGAGCTAGTTTGCGTCTTAACCTGCCAAAAAGAAAATCATCCTAAGCTACCTCATGAGGCTTATCGATTACGTGGGATGGCAACACATCCGGATGGACGTCGTAAAGGCTATGCAAAAGAATTGCTACTTGCAGCTATCGATCATCTGAAAGAGCAGTTGCATATCCCCTACTTCTGGTTTAATGCACGTGAGGTCGCATATCCATTCTACGAAAGTCTAGGTTTCGAATACATGTCTGATGAGTTCGATATACCGGGTATTGGCCCGCATAAAGAGATGTTTAAGCTTCTCTAAGCGACTGTTACATCTCGCCGATCACTCCGATACCAAATAAAGCAAAGTCGTATTTTACGGGATCTAATGGATCTAACTCCCGAAGGTTCTCAGTAAGTTCAACGGCGGTTTTCCAATTGACCTTGTCACCTTGAATTAAGTTAAACTTGTGAGCAACGCGCTCCACATGTACATCACATGGACATATCAGATCGCTAGGACGCAATCTGTTCCATATCCCGAAGTCTACCCCCGCATCATCCTTACGCACCATCCATCGCAAGAACATATTTAACCGCTTACAGCTCGACTTCTGTAAAGGAGAACTGATATGTTTTCTAGTGCGCGTAGGATAATCAGGTAAGGAAAAGAAATAAGAGCGGAAACTATTTAGGGCTTGTTCCACGCGGTTGACCCCCGCAACAAAAGGCTCCTGCAAAAAAGCA
Organism: Sphingobacterium sp. UBA6645; assembly: GCF_002455685.1. Classification (NCBI taxonomy): domain Bacteria; kingdom Pseudomonadati; phylum Bacteroidota; class Sphingobacteriia; order Sphingobacteriales; family Sphingobacteriaceae; genus Sphingobacterium; species Sphingobacterium sp. UBA6645. The sequence continues at coordinate 19,213 of NZ_DKLH01000063.1, read as the reverse complement.
TCTTCTAGCGAAGAATACCGCTGATAATGCTGTTTAAAAAAGGAAACAAAATATAGTAGATCAGTATCATTAAAGGTACGATGCTTAAAGCCCAACAGCTGCTTTAGATCCTCATCCTGATGATTGATGATAAAATCAAAAGGTGCATTATCCATGCGTTCACCGAGTTCAACACACTTATTGATAATTGTCTTCCGTTGTCCCCACGCCAAGATACTGGCAAAGAATCCCATTATTTCAATATCCTGTTTTAAGGTAAAGCGATGGGGAATACTAATTGGGTCGGCTGGAATAAAATCAGGCGTATTAAACGCTTCAACCTTTTTATCCAAGAATTCTTTTAAAGATACATCCATAATGACAAAATACAAAAAAAGCAACCGAAGTTGCTTTTTATATTATTTGTTAATCTCTTTCCAGATTAAATCTTTCAACTGTTGAATATTCTTACCAGTTACTGAAGAGATAAAGACATGCGGAATGTCTTTCGGAACTTGCAATTCCATTTCCTTCTCCAGTTCCTCATCTAGCATATCCGATTTCGTGATAGCTAGCAATTTCGGTTTGTCTAATAACTCAGGATTATATGCTGTAAGTTCGTTCAATAGGATGTCATATTCTTCCTCTATTGTTCTATCTGTGTCGGCTGGCACCATGAACAGTAGAACAGAGTTACGCTCGATGTGACGTAGGAAACGATGTCCTAAACCTTTCCCCTCTGAAGCTCCTTCGATAATTCCTGGGATATCAGCCATCACGAACGATTTATTATCGCGATAACTAACAATACCTAGATTTGGAACTAGCGTAGTGAAAGGATAATCAGCAATCTCAGGCTTTGCAGCAGAAACAACAGATAATAAAGTAGACTTACCAGCATTAGGAAAACCTACTAATCCTACGTCTGCTAATACTTTCAGCTCAAGGATTACCCATTCTTCTTTACCCGGCATACCAGGCTGTGCAAAACGAGGAGTTTGTTGTGTTGAAGATTTAAAGTGCCAGTTACCAAGGCCTCCGCGACCACCCGCTGTTAAGATCTTCGTCTCGCCATCTTCCGTAATCTCGAACAAAACCTCACCTGTTTCTGCATTTTTAGCTACCGTTCCTAGAGGAACTTCTAAGATCTCATCTTTTCCTGTAGCACCAGAACGAAGCGCACTTCCGCCGGGCTCACCGCTTTCGGCAATAATATGTTTGCGGAATTTTAAATGTAAAAGCGTCCAGTGTTGCGTGGACCCTTTTAAAATAATATGACCACCACGGCCACCGTCGCCCCCGTCAGGCCCACCTTTTGCCGTAAATTTATCACGGTGTAAGTGAGCTGACCCTGCACCTCCATGTCCAGAGCGGCAGCAAACCTTAACATAATCAACGAAATTTGACCCCTGCGCCATTAATCCTCCTAATACTTATTAATAACGATCGATAACCGTTGTCAAGTTGTTGAAGATTTCTTCAATATCCCCGATGCCATTTACTTTAGTCAACTTTCCTTGACCCTCGTAATAAGGCAATACATGGATTGTCTTTCCGAAATATTCTTCGATACGTTTTTTCAATTTATCAGCTGCATCATCTGCACGTCCAGAGATTTCTTGACGCTTAGCAATACGCTGTGTAAGTTCTGTTTCATCAACATCCAATGCTACTACCCCAGAAATTGAAGTATTATTAGACTCTAAGAAAGCATCCAGAGCTTCAGCCTGCGCTACAGTACGTGGGAAACCATCGAAAATAAAGCCTTTAGCTTCTGGGTTTTGTTTGATTTCCTCTTCTAACATCGCAATGGTGATAGAGTCTGGAACCAAATTACCATCAGCGATGATTTGGCTTACTTGTTTTCCTAAATCTGTTTGATTTTTGATATGTCCACGAAAGATATCACCTGTAGAGATATGGTGTAGTCCATATTTTTCGATCAATTTAGCAGATTGAGTGCCTTTTCCTGCTCCTGGAGGTCCGAATAATACAAGGTTTAGCATAGTTTGTCGTTATTTTTATTTTTCAAGATAAAAAATAAAAGCCTAATTCCTCTTAAGAATTAGGCTTTCTTTCAGTGCGCTCAAAGGGAGTCGAACCCCTAACCTCCTGATCCGTAGTCAGGTGCTCTATCCAATTAAGCTATGAGCGCGGCAACCATTACTTCACGACTTATTGCCTTTTCTGTTTTGGTGATGCAAATATACGGAAATAATCTGCTGAGCAAAACTTTTTTTAACATTTCTAGCTAACACCGTTGTATTGAGCAAAATAAAATCATAGTAGTTAGTAGTGAGTATTTAGTATGAAGACCCTGAAGTGCCATTTACAGATTAAAAGCTGGTCGGATTGAAGGAATGGAGGATTATTTGAATCAAGGACGAAAGAGTGCATGGGAGGCCATGATGGTCTAAGATCTAAACTCTCATATCTAAAATCTACCGATTTGAGGTCTAAATACTAAATACTAACTACTAAATACTAAAAAGGAAAATGTGCGCTCAAAGGGAGTCGAACCCCTAACCTCCTGATCCGTAGTCAGGTGCTCTATCCAATTAAGCTATGAGCGCTTTATGAGGGTGGATATCCCCTTGTGGTGGGGCAAATATCGGTACTTTTTTAAATTTTCCAAATCCTTTTTTTCTTTTTTCATTCATTTCAAAACTATATTTACGTCATATTGTTGATTTTAATATATTTACAATTATGGCTGAACGTATCATTAAGAGCAATAAAATTAGAATAGGCGATCTTAGTATTGCTTATCATATCAAGAAAGCGACAGAAACACCCGAAAAAACCATCATCTTCCTGCATGGTTTTCCATTCAATAAGAACATGTGGCGCGACCAACTGGAAAGCTTAGAAGACAATGTCACGGGTATTGCAGTAGATATTCGTGGTCATGGCAATAGCACGAAAGGTCATGGTTTCTTTTCCATTGATGTTTTTGCGAAAGACTTGGGTGTCCTAATGCGCAAGCTTGAGATTGAAGACGCTATCCTTTGTGGAATTTCCATGGGCGGCTACATTGCACTTCGTGCTTATCAGCTATTCCCGGAGAAGATTTCCGGATTGATTCTTTGTGATACCCATAGTAAGGCAGATGACAATGCCGGGAAGCAGAAGCGCTTCGATGCTGTACAGGCGGTACTGCAACATGGGCGTCGCCCTTACGCTATCGGGTTTGTAGGCAATGTCTTTTCGGCGCGCTCGGTTGAAGACAAACCTGAGGCGGTCGAACTGATCAAAAGCAGCATCCGCAGAAATAGTATCTCATCCATCTGTGCAACTTTGCTCGCCCTCGCTGCTAGAACGGACACAACGGATGTATTAAGCGAAATAAAAGTGCCCACACTGATTATCCGAGGGAAAGAAGATAAGATTACTCCGGCGGAATTAATGGAGGAATTACATAAAAAAATTAAAGGATCGACGTATATAGAGTTTGAACATTGTGGACACCTTCCAAACCTGGAGGATACCGAAAAGTTCAACTTGCACATGAACACCTTTATTCAGGAAAAGGTATAATTAACGAGTACGTCGTTAAATGTATAGAACTGATGGGAGCCCTTTCGCGAAAGGGCTCTACTTTTATGGGGTAATCAAGTTCAGTATTTATATTTTGAAAATATAAAGGCGGTTAATAAGTCGAACTGCAGATGACCATTTATGCAAGGACTCCCATCAAAGCGAGCTTTCAATTAAAAGCCACTCTCTCGCAACAGCCTACTTTTCTTCCATTACGACTTTCTTTCTATATGCCGCATCAGGCACAACTTTATTCGTAAGCATTTTCCCATGTTCTATCAACTGCGTTGCTTTATCGTAGTCCCATAAACCCGCAATATTATGAGGAATATTTATCAAATAGTCTGGTTTGTAAAGCTCTACCGAAAGTGCAGCCAGCTTCCGCCTCATCACAAAATAAGCTTCCTGCAACATTCCGATCGAGTTTACCGGCTTATCAAATGCTACCGGTCCGTAGCGCGGGTTAGGTTTTCCATCTAAATTTACAGCCACCACGATATTGCGACGCTTACGCTTCACAAAGTTGATCGGCAAAGGATTCACCACTCCCCCGTCTACCAAGCTGATATCATCAGAAAGAACACTTGTAAAGACTGCAGGAATGGCGATAGAAGCACGAATCGCTTTATAAACTGACCCTTTCTCAAACACCACCTCCTTCTCATTTTTAATATCCGTAGCTATTGCGCGGAAAGGAATATCCATATCCTCAATATTCTTATCCGGAAAGATGTCTTTTAAGGATTCGAACACCCGCTCACCCTTCAAAAGACCGAATCTAGGATTTGTAAAATCCAACAGCTTAAAGATCATCGAACGGTTGATAGACAACATCCAATCTTCCAATTGCTGCAGCCGTCCCTCCACATAAGCCGCCCCAATTAAGGCGCCAATGGAACAACCAACAACCTCATCGATTTCGTAACCCTTCTCTTCTAAACTTCGAATGACCCCAATCTGTACCAGCCCTCTGGCACCCCCACTTCCCAACACCAAGGAGACTTTACGCTTACTTTTAAGAATGTTCATAGCTAAAGTTAAATCTAATTTTCCTGATTGTAAAATGTCATCTTTTTGTCGTTTTCAATTATACATTTTCACATTTTAATTAGCATTGTTACTTTTGCTAACACTGTTAACAAAATAAAGAAAAATGGGCTTATCCGAAAGAAAGCTAAGGCAACAACAAGAAGTGAAAAACCAAATCATCACATCTTCACGTGAAATTGTGAACATGGAAGGTTGGGCTGCGCTTTCTATCCGCAAGATTGCCGACGCCATCGAATATTCGGTACCCGTTGTTTACAAGCATTTTGAAAGCAAGGAAGCCATTACTGCCTTTTTTGTAGCAGAGGGATTTGCGGCATTGAAAAAAGAAATGGAAGCATGTGTTGTACCGACCGATCCTATTGAAAAAAGGGTACAACAGTTAGCCGAAGGCTATTGGCTCTTCGCTTCAAAAAACCCGAAGGATTATGAGTTGATGTTTGGGGTGGGTTTACCTACTTGTGAAATGCATCAGCAAGTACCTGCAATCGCTGAGTTAGCGAATTACCTTCGCCAATTTATCGACGAGCTTATTGAGAGCAGTGGCAAGAAAGACTTGAACACTTGTGTAAAATATCGCAGCTTCTGGTCTATCCTTCACGGCGTGGTAGCCATCGAATTACTGACAATAAATAGATGGGACTCCGTATGCCCATCCGAAGTATTAGCAGACAGTATTCAAGCATTCACGCAATCCATACAAAAGAATTAATATACAGCTTATCATAATTATAATTTTAAAAACCAATGAGTTTAATACAAGACTTACAATGGAGATATGCCACCAAGAAAATGAACGGTCAGGCAGTAGAACAAGCAAAAGTTGATCAGATTATCGAAGCAGCGCGCTTAGCGCCAACTTCTTCAGGCCTACATCCATTTAAAATCATCGAAGTAAGTAACCCTGAATTAAAAGCTAAAATTCAGCCAATCGCATTCGGACAGTCACAAATCGTTGATGCTTCGCATCTTTTGATCTTCGCTGCGTATGATGAATACACGAAAGAGCGCGTAGACGCACCTTTCCTACAACAACAGGTAGAGCGTGGTTTACCGGAAGGCTTTGCGGACGATTATAAAAACGGATTATTTGCTCGCTTCCAAACACAAACAAAAGACGCCCATTTTGATCATGCAGCGCGCCAAGCTTACATCGGCTTCGGAATCGCGATTGCTGCGGCAGCAGAATTACGTGTAGACGCAACACCAATGGAAGGCTTTATCAACGAACAATTGGACGAGCTTTTAGGATTAGATAAACTAGGACTGAAATCTGTTACGATTTTAGCATTAGGATACCGTGACGAACAGAACGACTGGTTGGTTAATCTTAAAAAAGTAAGGGTTAACAAAGAAGAGTTTGTTATCAACTTAAACTAATCCATAAAAGGAAACTAGTAGATTAAAATACAAAAACACATTGAAAAGCAGCTGTCTGAAAAGGCAGCTGCTTTTTATTTTTTCGAAGATTTTTCGTCTTCATAGTACGCTAAGAACTTTCATCCTTATCGGAATTACCTTCGAAACATAACAGTTTTAAAGGAAAGATCCATATACCGATCTACAACTCGTCGAAACTCGTTCGACATTAACCCCTTTCAAACCCAATACAAACCCAATACAAAACCCTATCATAACCCTTTCCGATTGGGTATGAAATGGGTCAGAACAAGCTTTAAAATGTAAGTGTTAGATAGTAGGTATGATTTCATTTTATATTGCTGCTCTGTCATTTTATATCTGCTTCCAACAAAATAGACCTAGTGAAATATTAGTTGAATTGAAGAATTGTAAATTGTAACTTTACAATTTACATGACAATAGCCGAGATTTTTTTATGCATTAATGTATCTGGCAAATGATAAAATCATTTACAAATAAAGCTATAAAAGCTTTATGGCAATCGGGAGAAACAAAAAGACTTCCTCCGGAAAGCGTCAATAAGATTATCAAGATTTTAAACTATATCGATAGCATCAATAGCATATCTGATTTGCCAGAACCAATCATTAAGAAATACCGGATTCATGCATTGAAAAAGCCACCTTATCAAGGATTTTGGTCGATGGATGTAAGTGGAAACTTTAGAATAATCTTTCGATTAGAAAATGGAGATGCGTATGACCTTCATTACTTAGACACACATTAAACGCTGAAAAACAATAAAATAGGAGCACTATGAAACAAAATCCCATTGTACATCCTGGATTACTATTAAAAGAGGATATACTAGAATTCAACAATTTATCGGTGACAGACGCAGCAAAACTGTTAGGGATCACGCGGATAAACCTCTCAAAAATCATAAATGAGAAGTCCGCCATATCTCCAAATATGGCGATTCGAATTAGTAAGGTATTTGGGGGTTCGCCAGATTTTTGGCTGAAGCTACAAATGCGATATGATTTAATAAATGCAGAAAAAGAGTTCGAAAAAAAGAATATCCAATTAGAGAAATATAACAAAGCCTCATAATAATCATATGAACGGCAATTCAACACCTAACTAGCTGATATGAGATCTCGAGCAATAAAATCGCACATCAAGTAATAAATCAGCAGCAAGCAAAATCCGACGCCGCAGCCCTATCCTATTTCAACTCTTCGCCTTTAGCTGGCAGTGCTGCCAAATAGACTCCAGCGACTGGTAAAAGAAAAAGCCATTTGTTGATACCGACATCATTCATTCGACGGAATCCCAAAGCCAACATCGGGAAAAAATTAAGACCGATTAGATAATAATGGAGATTTTCAATACCTATTCTTTTCCCAACTACGCTCAAAATAATCGTAAGCAAAAAAGTAGCGATATAGAATGTCCAGAATTCCTTGATAGATGATTTACCGCGGTAATCAAATATGTTTAAATAAGGGTTAATGAGATCTTTAATCAATGTCTTAGATAATTTGGTTTATTTGTTAAATATACAAGATTTTTAAATATAAATCAAGATTCCTATAACTTCCCTTAATTTTTTCATTATTGTGTTTTTAAGGAGCGCCAAGACCTTTCATCATTGTGATGGATATTAATGGAAAAATGAAAGTTTTTTTCGGGATGTAAGTGCTGAACGTACATTTTTGTATCTTTCCAATTCAGTAAAATCATCTTAAAATGAAATCAGCAAAGGAAAAAATGATCGCTGGAGAGCTCTTCTTGGATATGGGCGGGGAGCTCTTTCAAGAGCGGCAACAAGCTAAAAAGATGCTTCATGAGTTCAACCAAATGGATCCCACGAAGGTTAAAGCCCGCAATCAGATTATCAAAAAACTCTTCGGAAAAACCTCCAACCGTTTTTTTATAGAACCGCCCTTCCGCTGCGATTATGGATATAATATAGAAATAGGTGATAACTTTTATGCGAATTATAACTTAGTTATTCTCGACGGCGCGAAGGTCAGCATCGGCGACAATGTGATGATTGCTCCAAATGTTAGCCTATTCACGGCCTCCCATCCTATTGACGCAAAGCTACGCACAGAAGGCTGGGAATTCTCCAAGCCGATTACGATAGGCAATCAAGTATGGATTGGTGGCAATACCGTTATTAATCCCGGCGTCAGTATAGGCGATAATTCCGTTATCGGATCCGGGTCGGTAGTAACAAAAGATATACCAGCCAATGTTGTTGCTGTAGGCAATCCATGTCGAGTGATTCGGCACATTGATAACAGCGATGAGCACATAAAAAATACCTGAGGCGGGGAACCCCAGGTATTACCAAACCAATTATTAACCTAAATTATGAAATTATGAATTTACTATCTAAACGGTAGTTGTTGACGTTTATTATATAAAGAGTGTATCTTTTACACTTTTTTTTTGTTACAAATTATTTCCAGAGTTTGCTTGGTGATTTTCACAAGCAAAAATGCCCGTATAAAACCTTCTGGTCTATATTGAAAAAGCAAGGGAGATGAACATACTTGATGTTTTTAACAACAGCCCCAAAAAACAAAATACCCGAGGCGGGGAACCTCAGGTATTTACCAAACCAATTATTAACCTAAATATTTTTTCTTCTATTCTTTATTATAACGAAGTCAATATTCGATTATTGTATCTTTATTAAAATTTTTAATATTTCTTTTTTCTTGCGTTCAAAAAACACTAGTTGGTCGTATTCTGGATTACGTCTACCACCTTGTTTTTCAAACTGGTAATATCCGATTTCAACCCAACCATCAAGGTCATTACATTGACTGGATTCCCTTGAATTTCTCTAAAATTATGCATGTATCCGAGTTCCGTCCCTAAGAAAAAGCCTTTGAATTTATAGTCCGCCCCTATTCCGATTTTAGCAGCTGGGGAGATGCTATACTTATAATGAAGCTCCACGAGTTCATTATTTCCTGCATCCTGAGCTCTAGGCTCGATATTCAGCGCACCGGCAGGTCCTATATAGGCATACGTGTTCAAGCGGTTCCATTGCCGACGAATACCTCCGGCCAAAGAAAGTACATACATCGAGGCACGGGCATTTTCTATCACACGATTATATTTAGAGTCTGGGAATAACTGATCATATTTGAAATTCATCAAATACAATGTTGGCTGTAGATAATATTTGGGGTTCTTTAAAGAAATATCAAGCCCCATACTTCCCGTAAAAAGCTTCGTAGAAAGGGCTTGTTTGGTTTTCCCTAAAGGAAGGGCAATACCAGTCCCGCCGAAGTAGTAAACTTTGTTATAATGTAAGGTATCCGCACCTTTTTGCGCGAACGCGCTAAATGACACCCAGCAAAAAAATGCCAGTAAAACTAATTTCCTCATTAAAAATTGTTGGTTTATTAATTAACAATATTCCCGTACAATTTGTTTTACCAGCGATTCAAATTAGTTTCTATAAGAAGTTTTTTGATTGCGGACCTTGGCTGAAGAGTAGATCGATAATACTTAGATTCGGTATGAATCCGTTCTTTTCTTCAAATAGCTGATAATAGGGTTTTGGATCGCTCATTGGCGAAGTCTGTCGCGGATGTATTGCTTTTCTATAGTCTATCCCCCCCTCCACATCGGTATAGCTTTCCGAGAAGCTGATTTCTCTATTCATTTTCAACAACTTGAGAATCAGCTTAATTTGCTCCGTATTATAATCTAAAAGAAGTTCATATTCTTTTTCATAAAATTCTCTAAAGTCGTCTTCATAGAATTCGAAATATGCAGAACTGCGATAGGCGGTCTGTATACTTAGCCAGTGCAGGCGTTGCCAAGGGTGATCATAATTGATCCTGACATCTTTCATTCTAACACGTTCTTTTCTGCCGTGCACAATCGGCACGATCAGATCCAAGATACCATTAGCTGTTCCGATTTGCGTTCTGGTACGGAAGGTCTGTTTTGGATAATTTTCAAATTGCTCAATCACAAGGGGTTGATCGTTTTGTTTTATCGCATGGAAGTAAGAAACATTCGGCAAATAGCACGCCGGCATTAAAAGTCCTGATGACATAAGTAAATAAACAACAAAATGTCCGCAAAAATAGCTTTATTTGGGGATATTTGCATAGTACTTATCACTTGTGATGAAAGAAAAACTAGTATCGGGATTACTTTATCTTATTTCATTATTACCATTTTGGTTGTTATATTTGATTTCAGATGTACTTTTTGTGCTAATTTTTCATGTGATTGGCTATAGGAAACGGGTGGTGTTTGAGAACTTACGAAATGCCTTTCCTGAGAAGTCCGACGCAGATATCAAGCAGATTGCGCTAGAGTTTTATCGATATTTCCCTGATCTCTTGGTTGAGATTGTAAAGCTAGCGAGCATTTCAGAGAAGGCCGTTCGCGAACGTATTGAACTTTTGAACCCAGAGGAGGTTTATCGGCATATACGTGCTGGCAAATCGGTCATCGGTGTAACAGCGCATTATGGCAATTGGGAGATGGGTATCCATAGTCTCTCGTTGATGATGGATACGCCCGAGCTAATCATCTACAAACCTTTAAATAATAAAGTATTCAACGAAGTCTATAACCGCATCAGAACCAGGTTTGGAGCGACGATGGTGCCGATGAAACAGATTCTGAGGCACATGATAAAGTTGAAAAATGTACCACATATCAGTATGTTTGTGGCGGATCAGACGCCTGTATATCAGGAGTCTGATTATTTCATGGAGTTTCTGAATCAGGAGACATTAGTTTATACCGGTACCGAGCGTATCGCTCGGATGACAAAGAATCCTGTCGTATTCTGTGAGATCAGAAGAAAGAAAAAAAGAGGATATTACTATTGTAAGTTCACTACATTAGTAGAAAATCCTGATGAGTATCCAGAACATGAGATTACCCATATCCATAATCGGTTTACGGAGCAGATTATTCGCGAGGAGCCTGCTTATTGGTTATGGTCTCATCGTCGATGGAAAAGAAAAAGAAGGAGTTAAATGACTAATAATCCAAAAGTAGCAGTTGTCATATTAAACTGGAACGGTCGATTTTTCTTGGAGAAATTCCTTCCTTCCGTGTTTAACAGCACTTATCAAAATATTGAGTTTGTTATCGGCGACAATGGTTCGTCCGATGACTCTATTGCATATGTTGAAGAGAATTACCCGAAGTTTACCATTTTAAAGAATTCTGAGAATTTAGGATTCGCGGGTGGGTATAATGAAATACTTAAGCGTGTTCAGGCGGACTATTATGTACTACTGAACTCGGATGTTGAAGTGTCTCAGAATTGGATAGAGCCGGTTATTGCGCAGATGGAAAAAGACCCATTGCTAGTGGCTGTGCAACCTAAGATACAATCTTATCATCAAAAGGGTTATTTTGAGCATGCCGGTGCTGCAGGCGGCTATATTGACTATTTTGGATTTCCGTTTTGCCGTGGCCGAATTTTCGATCAAGTGGAAAAGGATGAGGGGCAATACGACGATGAGAAAGAAATATTTTGGGCCACCGGAGCGGCATTATTCATAAAATCGGCGGCCTGGAAAGAAGTCGGTGGCTTCGATGCTGATTTCTTCGCCCACATGGAAGAAATTGACCTGTGCTGGCGATTGAAGAAGCTAGGATACAAAATTGGATATTGTCCTAATTCTCTGGTCTATCATGTCGGTGGCGGCACATTGAACACCAGCAACCCGCATAAAACATATTTAAACTTCCGCAATAATCTCCAAATGCTACAAAAGAACCTCCCAGTTGGTCAAGGTATTTGGAAGATTTTCCTTCGCTTTTGGTTGGATTTCGCGGCCTTACTGAAGTTCTTGATGGAACGAAAACCGAAGGATGCATGGGCCGTGAGCCGCGCGCATCAATATTTTGTCAAAAACTTCATCAAAAACGCAAGAAAACGAAAGACATATTCGAGCAAAGAGAACAAAGTTGGTCAATACAAGAACTCCATCGTATGGGATTTTTATCTGAATAATATCCATAAATTCTCTCAACTAAAAGACAATAATTTCCATCATTAGATGTTCTGCTGAAGAATGTTTTTTACTGGTTTATCTTTTATTGCTCTATAGTTTGCGTATTTAATTAAATAGTTGTTTTAAATTGTTTTAGGCCTAGAATATTTTGTATTTTCGTGGTCTATGTCAGCAGATATCCAGTCAAAAATTGAGCAGCTCACCCAGGAATTAAACGAGTATAATTATCAGTACTATGTATTGGCCGAATCGTTAATTTCTGACTATGATTTTGATCAAAAACTCAAAGAATTAGAATCCTTAGAGGCTCAATATCCACAATATCGTGATCCCAACTCTCCTACTTTAAAGGTTGGTGGAGATATTACGCAAAAGTTCAAGACCGTAAAGCATAAATGGCCAATGATGTCATTGGGCAATACGTATAATGAGCAGGAGTTAAAAGATTTTGACAACCGCGTAAGGAAGGTCATTGGCGATCAGCTTCAATATGTTTGCGAACTTAAATTCGACGGCTTATCTATTTCGTTGACCTACGAAAATGGAAAGCTATTGAAAGCCGTAACGCGTGGTGATGGTACGCAGGGTGATGAAGTAACGAACAACGTTCGTACGATTCGTAGTATTCCGCACCAGCTAAAAAAAGGCACTTTTCCAGATACGTTTGAAATCAGAGGCGAGATTTTTATGCATAAGTCGGCGTTTCTTCGTTTGAACAAGGAGCGTGAAGAGAACGGCGATCAGACTTATGCCAACCCAAGAAACTTTGCGTCGGGCACCATTAAGCTACAAGATTCCGCCGAAGTTGCCAAGCGTCCGTTAGACTGCTTCCTATACTTTTTGTATGCCGACAATAGAAATAAACTATTCGACAATCACTGGCAGAGTATTGAAGCTGTAAAAGAATGGGGCTTCCATGTTTGCGAGCATACCAAACTTTGCAACAATATCGACGAGGTATTAGATTTCATTCATTATTGGGATGAAGCCAGACATAAGCTATCCTATGAGATTGATGGGATTGTTATTAAAGTAAATGATTATGCACAGCAGGAAGATCTTGGCTTTACAGCAAAGTCTCCGCGCTGGGCAATTTCCTATAAATTTAAAGCAGAGCGTGTAGAAACCATCTTGAAGAGCATCAGCTATCAGGTTGGGAGAACGGGTGCAGTGACCCCTGTTGCTAATTTGCAACCTGTGCTATTAGCAGGAACAACCGTAAAGCGGGCATCCCTGCATAATGCGAATGAAATCGCACGTTTGGATCTACATGAAGGCGATACGGTATTTGTAGAAAAAGGCGGTGAAATTATCCCGAAGATTATTGCTGCGAATGTAGAAAAACGTCCTGCGGGCGCTGTTGCTATTGTCTACCCTACGCACTGTCCGGAATGTGGAACCGAGCTTATCCGTCAGGAGGGCGAAGCCGTTCATTATTGTCCGAATGAGGATGGTTGCAAACCGCAAATCGTTGGAAAGCTCCAGCACTTTATCGGTCGCAAGATGATGGATGTACAAGGTCTTGGTGATGAGACGATAGAAACTTTCTATCGCTTAGGCTTGGTTTCTAAGATTTCAGATTTATATGCGTTGAAGGATCATCAGGATAAGCTAGTAGGCTTAGAAAGATTTGGTCAAAAGTCTATCGACAATATGTTAGCCGGCTTGGAGGCATCTAAACAAAAGCCATTTGAAAAAGTACTGTTTGGCTTAGGGATTCGTCATATCGGTGAGACAGTTGCCAAGAAATTAGCACAGCATTTTAAGAATATCGATGCTATCGCGGCAGCATCTGCTCAAGAGATTGAATCTGTTCCGGATATCGGTTTCCGTATCGCGGAAAGTGTACATTTTTACTTGAACCAGCCCGAGCATTGGGAAGAGATCGAGAAGTTGAAAGCGGCGGGTCTGCAATTTGAAATTGAAGAGAAAGAAATTGTGCTTGCGGGCGACGGTCTTTCTGGTCAGACGTTCTTGATTTCTGGCGTCTTCGCCGACTACTCTCGTGAAGAGCTTACAGCATTAATTGAATCGCATGGGGGTAAGATGCTTAGTGGGATATCCGCAAAATTGAACTACCTAGTTGCCGGGGATAAGATGGGGCCATCGAAATTGGCAAAGGCTGAGAAGCTGGGCGTACCGATTATTTCGGAAGGCGAGCTATTGGCAATGATTAACAAATAGAATACATACATTAAATAATTATATACGAATGAATGAGCTTCAAGGAGCAGGTGTAGCTATCGTTACACCTTTTAATGCAGACGGATCTGTGGATTATGAGACCCTGGGTAGGCTGATTGACTACCAAATTCATGGGGGAATTGATTACATCGTTTCTTTGGGAACAACTGGCGAAACAGCCACATTGTCGAAGGAGGAGCGAAAGCAGGTTTGGGCATTTACTTCGAAGCATGTAGATAAACGCATTCCCTTGGTTGCGGGCATTGGCGGCAATAACACCATGGAAATTGTTGAGCAGGTTAAGAATTTCGATGTATTGGATTATATCGCAATTCTATCGGTATCTCCATACTATAACAAGCCTACGCAAGAGGGAATTTACCAACACTATAAAGCGATTGCTGAGGTCTCTCCCCTTCCGATTATCTTGTACAACGTACCGGGAAGAACGGGCAGCAATATGACCTCTGCAACTACCGTTAGACTAGCAAATGATTTTAAGAACATTGTTGCTATCAAAGAAGCGTCAGGCAGTTTTGCACAGTTCAGCGAGATTCTACGTGATAAGCCAGCAGATTTTATGTTGATATCAGGTGATGATCCTGCTACCCTGCCAATGATTGCTTTGGGAGCCGTAGGTATTATCTCAGTTGTTGGAAATGCTTATCCAAACAAGGTTTCAGCGTTAGCACACCTATGTTTAGAGGGTAATTTTGAGCAAGCGAGAATTATACATTCAGATCTTCTTCGCATTACCGACCTATGTTTCATCGAAGGTAATCCAGCAGGGGTAAAATACATCCTGAAGCAAAAAGGATTTGGTGAAGACACGGTTCGTTTGCCACTCGTTCCGGTTGGTAAGCAGACGCAGGAAGGCATAGTTGAGGAAATCAAAAAACTTTCCTAGTATTTGTTTCTAAATAATTTGCGGAGATACAGCTACTAATGGATTTCTTTTCGCGTAAAGTTTTTATTTTAGGTATCTTTTTTGCGGATTGCAGACAAATAAATATAAGAACATGGAAACCACAACAAACCAACAGCCTAAGAAAGGTGGATCAATGATCGGCAAGTTTATCAGCTGGACGCTATTAATTGTTGTCCTAATCGTTGCAGGTTGGGTCTATTGGAATTACTACAATGTTTTTGGCGAGGGCGTAAAATCCGGCGTCTTGAACTATGCCGTGAAGAAAGGTAATATATTTAAGACCTACGAAGGAAAACTGATTCAAGAAGGCTTTGGCGCAACTAAAACCGGTACAGGATTAACGAGCAATCAGTTTGAGTTTTCTGTGGAGAACGATTCTATCTATCGTATTCTGGAAGTGAACAGCGGAAAAGTATTCGATCTTCACTACAAGGAATACCGTGGTGTATTGCCATGGCGTGGAAACACGGTCTACATCGTAGACCAGATTATCCAAATGCGCGATTTAAAACCTGGTTCTTATTAAGCTGAGGCTATTATCAGATTGATATTTTTGCAAGCTTCTGAGTTCGATATTTTCAATACTTATCGAATTCAGAAGCTTGTTTATTAAAAAAACATTGCATAATTGATTTTAGCAATGTATATTTGCGCAGTGCCGAGCAATTGGCACCTAATCAAAACCCTTCAAAACGATTGGTCTTGATTTATAAAGAAGTGGCGAGAGACTGGCTCAAAGACCCACTGGCAACCTTCAATAACGATTGAAAAGGTGCCAATTCCTGTCCAAAGCAATTAAGCTGCGGAGCATATAAATGACAAAAGACTATGACTTCAACATTTACAAATTCTTTTATTGGATTTTCTAGCGGCAAACCTGCTAGCAACTCTCCTTATACTATCTTTTTCGTCGTGAACACCTGTTCACGAATGCGATAGTCGTCGGTATTCCCAGATTCCTTGGATAAGGAATTCTCATACCTCTACATGACGACCAAAGCTTAGCGATTAAAGAACATAATTCATTATTTATCATTTTAAAAAATTACAACAATGGCTGATATTAAGAACTTAAAATTTGAAACATTACAGGTACATGCAGGACAAGAAGTAGACCCTACTACTGGTTCTAGAGCATTGCCTATCTACCAAACATCGTCTTATGTATTTGAAAATGCAGAGCACGGTGCTAATCTATTTGCATTAAAACAATTCGGAAATATTTATACCCGTATCATGAACCCGACAACGGATGTGTTTGAAAAGCGCATCGCTGCATTAGAGGGAGGTGTTGCGGCAGTTGCTGTTGCTTCGGGACAAGCGGCACAGTTCATCGCTTTAACGAATATCCTAGAGGCAGGTGATAACTTTGTATCGGGTGCAAATCTGTACGGAGGTACCTACAACCAATTCAAAGTTTCTTTTAAACGCTTAGGGATCGAAGCTCGCTTTGCAGAAGATACGGATGCTGATAAAATTGAAGCTTTGATTGATGATAAAACAAAAGCTATCTACGTGGAGACAATCGGAAATCCGAGCTACAACATCCCGGATTTTGAGCGCATTGCTGCTGTTGCGAAGAAGCACGACCTTCCATTAATCGTGGACAATACATTCGGTGCTGGAGGTTATTTGTTTAAGCCATTGGAGCATGGTGCGAACGTTGTTGTTGAATCTGCAACAAAATGGATTGGTGGACATGGTACTAGTATCGGTGGTGTCATCATCGATGGTGGTAACTATAACTGGGGAAATGGCAAATTCAAACAATTCTCAGAACCTTCAGAAGGGTATCATGGATTAGTTTTCGCTGATGTATTTGGTGAGAATGGTCCTTTTGGAAACATACAGTTTGCTATTAGAGCGCGAGTAGAAGGCCTGAGAGACTTCGGTCCTGCCCTATCTCCATTCAACTCTTTCTTATTGGTACAAGGCTTAGAAACCTTATCATTACGCGTTCAACGTCATGTTGATAACACATTAGAGATTGCACAATGGTTGGATGCTCATCCTCAAGTAGAGAAAGTTAGCTACCCTGGATTGAAAAACCACCCATATCATCAAAATGCACAGAAGTATTTAAAGAATGGCTACGGTGCTGTTTTATCATTCACTGTTAAAGGCGGTGTTGAGAAAGCAAATGACTTCATCGATGCTTTGCAATTGATCAGCCACCTAGCGAATGTTGGGGATGCGAAGACGTTAATTATCCACCCTGCTGCAACAACGCATCAGCAATTAAGTGCTGAAGACCAAGCTAAGGCTGGTGTACTTCCAGGACAGCTAAGATTATCGGTAGGTATTGAGCATATCGACGATATCAAAGCAGATCTAGAGCAAGCTTTTGAGAAAATCAAGTAGGTATAAGCACCAATTGATTGCAAATAAGAATATAAAAACGAAAAGAGAACACTAAAAGAATACCATGAGTAAAAAACTTGTTATCGGGATGTTTGGGTTCGGCGTTGTCGGCCAAGGATTGTACGATATTATCAAGACGAAGGATTTAAATCTAGAGATTAAGAAATTTGTTATCAAAAATCCAGATAAGAAAAGAAGCCTTCCTGCTGAATTATTCACTACCGATGCAAACGCTATATTAGAAGATCCGGAAATCAATACCGTTGTTGAGTTAATTGACGATGCCGATGCTGCATTCGAGATCACAAAGCGCGCCTTATCTTCTGGCAAGAATGTCGTGTCAGCAAATAAGAAAATGATTGCTACACATTTAGAAGAGCTCGTTGAAATTCAACATCAGCATGGCACTTCGCTATTATATGAAGGTGCGGTTTGCGGAAGTATTCCGATCATCCGTAATCTTGAAGAGTATTATGATAACGAGCTATTGCACTCGGTGAGCGGTATTTTCAATGGATCATCTAATTACATTCTTTCCAAGATCTTCAATGAAGATCAAAGCTATGATGTTGCTTTGAAGAAAGCACAAGATTTGGGTTTTGCAGAAACCGACCCTACGTTAGATGTCGGTGGTTTTGATCCTAAATTTAAATTGGCAATCGTTGCTTCGCATGCTTATGGACTATATATTAATCCAGACGAAATCTTAAACTTAGGTATTGATACGCTGGGCGATGCGGATATTCGCTATGCGCGCGAGAAAGATTATAAGATCAAGCTGATTCCATTGGCTAAGGAGGTTGATAATCATCAGGTGGTATTATATGTTCTGCCGAAGTTCATCAAAAAGAGCAATATTCTGTACAATGTAGAAAATGAATATAATGGTGTATTGGTGAAAGCTGCGTTTGCTGATGAGCAATTCTTTTTAGGAAAAGGCGCCGGCGGTCACCCGACGGGTTCTGCAGTATTATCGGACATCACTGCATTGCGCTATGATTACCGTTACGAATACAAGAAACATCTGGATGCACAGCAAGTACAGTACACAAAAGACTATACAATCACTGTATATTTCAGATATGATGACGAAGATGTACTAGAAAACATCATTTTCATTAATATTTCTGAGCGTTTTTACAGTGAAAATCACAAATATGTGATTGGAACGATAAATGTTCAGGAGATTATTGATAAAAGAGCAGTAATTCATCAGCAAGGAAATTTCATAGCCGAAATAATCTAAAATTGAAAAGGAGAAAGCGCAATAAATATTGCGCTTTTTTTCTGAAAGTGTCTGTTTCCAGAGGCCATCAGAAACTTTCATCTCTGTTGGTATCTCAAAGGAAACATGAAAGTTTT
>NZ_DKLH01000063.1:0-274 GCF_002455685.1 Sphingobacterium sp. UBA6645 | reverse complement strand
AAAGGAAACATGAAAGTTTTTATGTCATCACAAAGGCATTATGCGCGCAAAGGCGGATACATTTCTAAAAATCAAGAAAAGTGACATGGTTTTTGCTTAATATATTTATTATATTTAGAAATAAACTTTAAATCTTGAGAGTTATGAGAAAATGGAATGTGTTGGCATTGTTGAACTTGGCGACTATAAGCCTCTTTGCGCAGGATAGCACCGCGGAAGTGGCAACTTCGTCTAACTCAACATTTGTCGTGATCGGTGTGGTTTTATTAGTGGT
>NZ_DKLH01000057.1:0-5485 GCF_002455685.1 Sphingobacterium sp. UBA6645 | reverse complement strand
AATATATTTAAACTTAATTTTAATTATTGTTAACGTATATTTGTGCAGGTTTTTACCTCGGGTCATAAGTAAAGTATTAATAATTGTTTCCACACATGTCGTGAAAGGATGCGCTGTTCCCAGTCATTGAAACATCCCCACAATTGCTAAACTCTTTTCGATTTTTGCCCTTCCATTATGTTTTAACGTATGTATCACAGGTTGTATGGACGAGGTACTCACATTTGTTCGACTATTAATAAAAAAAACAAATCAAACAGAATATATGGAAAATTCAAACACAGCTTTCTTGGAAGAGGACTTAAATGATCGTGTCAAGGCCTTACTATCCAATTGTTGCTCAGGCTATGCTAATCTGGAATCTTTGTGTCCTGAAAGGCAGACAGCTTTGGTAAAACTATTCGATCAAATTCAGTATAAGGACATTCTTGATCAGGCTCTTTGGAGTATAGGTGGCGGATTAGCACATTATAATTTAAGTCTGAATGAGATTAAGTTATCCTTATTGGAGATTCTCTCTACACGCTCTGATGATAAAGAACGCTTGATCTTGAAGGAGCTTTTTCTGTTCCTAAATATCTTGGATGAAAAAAGTTTCTACCAAATCAATGGAATCCGTCAGTTAATGAATTGCCCTGAAGAGGTATTTGATTTTAAAATCGAAGAAATTAAAGGTCTTTATTTTAATAATTAATGCTGCTTCTGTGTGTTATGAACTGAAGAGATTCGTAAGTTGTGAAAAGACAAAAACAAAAAGGGGCGTTTCGCCCCTTTTTGTTTTTATAAGAATGAATGTTTTTGAATTTAGATTTACCTATTGTCTAGTTGCTAGGCTCGTTCCTATATTATTTTTTCAACGCAGCGCTCGCAACATATTTAGCCGCACCAGCTTTGATATTGACCGATAGCTGCGAGGTTCCTTTCTCTTTATTGATGATGAACATCAGAATTCCTTCATCCCCAACTTTATTGTTGGCGACATATTGCAGGTCGCCATTTTCATTATTGCCGATGAGTTTAAATTCATAGCCTTTTAAGGCAGGCACTAATGCATGGTTCCAAGTAATGTCATAAGTGTTTTCCGTTATTTTTTTAACGGTCGGCGCGATGGCATTATTATTTAACAGCTCAAAACCGCTCTCAAGATTCAGAAATGCAAGGGGATTGAGAATAACATATGTGCCTTCGAGCTTGACTTTGGCCAAGGTTTCTTCATCTTGATTATGTGAAGACTCTAACTTCTCACAAGATTGAAAAAAACAAAAAGCAACAATAAGTAATAATAATTGTAAAGGTTTTATCATAAGCAGTATTAATTGTCGGTAAATGTAATGAATTTCTTTGCACAAATTTGAAGCCAGTTCTTAGTGTTGTCGTAAGAGAAATTGTGGTTCATTGTGAAAGTTTTAATATGATTTGCTATTTATTGTGAATGTGATATTTTGTTCATTCAATGATATGAATATTTTATTAAATTATCATTATTTATATTTTACCCGCTTGGTTATTCTCATCAATTTCAATTAAATTAGTACGGTTTCAGCTACATTCCAGCCCACTTTTCCTATCAAATAAGAGTGTGGCAATTATAAACTAAATACATATAAGCTGAATCTTTTTAACCATTATAGATAACTATGCACGCAACAGAATTAACTGCTGAACATCAAATCTTCCGTGAAAGCCTAAGACATTTTATTCAAAAAGAAATCATCCCCCACATCGATCAATGGGAGAAAGAAGGCCAGATCGATAAAAACATTTGGAAAAAAATGGGGGAGATGGGCTATATGGGCCTAAATTATCCTGAAAACCTTAATGGGTTAGACTTAGATTTCTATTATTCTCTTATTTTTTGTGAAGAATTATCTTACTGTTATTCTGGAGGCTTTACTATTTCCGCCTTGGTCATCCAATATATGTCGGCGCCCTATTTATTAAAATACGGTTCGGACTATTTAAAAGAAAAATATCTAGCACCAGTCATCTTAGGCGATATGGTAAGCGCTGTAGCTATAACTGAGCCCGGCGCCGGTTCTGATGTGCAAGGCATTCAGACTACAGCTGTCCTGCAGGGAGATCACTACATCGTGAATGGTTCGAAGACTTTCATCACCAATGGCTATTATGGTGATTTCTTTATTACCGCCGTAAAAACAGACCCTAATGCGCGCAGCAAAGGTATCAGTTTGTTAGTTATCGACCGAAAAGCGGAAGGTGTTACGGCGAATAAGATCGATAAGATGGGCTGGCATGCCTCTGATACGGCGGAACTTGGCTTTAATCAGGTGCGGGTACCGAAAGAAAATCTATTGGGCGTGGAAGGCGACGGCTTTAAATATCTAATGGGCGGTCTGCAGCTGGAGCGATTAACGGCAGCAATTCATAGTTTAACGACGGCGCAGTCTGCAATTGACTACACCTTGGAGTATATCGAGCAACGATCTGCGTTCAAAAAACCATTGAAGGACTTTCAAGTCATTCGTCATCGGATGGCCCAATTGATTGCCGATGTGGAAATTAATAAAGCTTATGTCTATCATTGCTGCGACCTTCAAAATGAGGGTAAATATGCGGTAAAGGAGTGCTCCATTGCTAAACTACAAACAAGTGAGTTAGCTATAAAAGTTGTTGATGAATGCTTACAATTTTTTGGAGGCTATGGTTTTACAGAAGATTATAAAATTGCCCGTTTATATCGGGATGTGAGGGTTGGAACTATTATTGGAGGTACTTCGGAGATCATGCGCGAGATTATCGCGAAGACATCGATTGATCAGGTGCAGTATCAGAATAAATAAGGACCTCAGCCAAATATCAACATGAGAAATATCAAAATAGACAAGGAGCAGCAAGGAATTTTAAGGTTCGAGTTTTCTAATGCAAGTAAAGAATCAATAACGGTCGATCTTGACTTCTTTGATGAGGTACTTCCGCAGGCCATCGACTTTCTTGCGGAGGATAGCTCGAAAGCAATCATATTCGAATTTAAAAACCCGGCGATAGGAACAGATTATCGGGTTCTCTTTGGCGAGGCGATGGCTTGGCAAGTGTTTGTAGATCGATTAAATACTGTGTCCAAACGTATCAGCCGCTTAAAGGCATTTCGTAAGCCTATCGTTTGTATTGTGCATGCTGAGTGTTCGTCAGCTGCATATTCGTTTGCAAGCATGGCGACCTATATCTTGCTGTCGAAGAACAAGGGTAAATTAGGTTTTCCCGAAACAAAGTTCGGCTTGATGCCGGGCTTCGGAGGCACCATTAATTTGCTGCAGCGATTGGGACCTGAAGGGGCACTGAATATTTTAAGCAGTGGAAAATTATATAGCGCGGACGAGGCATTGAAACTAGGAATAGCAAACCTGCTATTTGAAGATGAGGAGGAAGGACTTTCTTTGGCCATGTCTTGGATTGCTGCACATAAGCAATTGGATCTAGACAATCAACTACTAATAAAAGAAACGGAAGCTGAATATTTCGTCAACCTTTCTTCAAAGATCAATAGGGCTATCCCAGGTCAATTAGCCATTGTGCAGGTCTTCCAAGATTCATTAAACGAAAATCTTGCGGATGCCTATGAACTAGAGGCAGAAGCGTTCTGTAGCGTTTTACAACGCAAGGAGCCTTTGGCAATGCTTCGAACGCAATATTACGGTACGGCCGAAGCCTCCAAAACAGCGGCTGGGGCAGCGTCATTTCCGATGGAAAAGGTCGGTGTGATCGGTGCTGGGATGATGGGGGCAGGGATTGCATATGAAGCTGCAAAAGCAGGTTTTGAAGTTGTATTACGCGATATTAGTTTAGAAAGTGCCGAGCGGGGCAAAGCCTATTCGGCAAAAGTGCTCGATAAATCTATTAGCCTAGGCAAGGCTACGGAAAAGCATAAGGAAATTATCCTCGAGCGTATTCATGCGACGGATAATCTTGCGGATATGCGCAATGCCGACTTGATCGTGGAAGCTGTATTCGAAGATATCGTTTTGAAAAATCAAGTTATTGCGGAGAGCGCTGATCTGTTGAATGAGGCTGGCGTATTTGCTTCGAACACAACCTCGCTACCCATTTCTAAGTTGGCTATTGCCAGTAAAAATCCAGCAAATTGTATCGGACTCCACTTTTTCTCACCCGTGGACCGAATGCCGCTTGTGGAAGTTATTTGCGGAAAGCAAACAAGCAAAGAGACGTTAAATAAGGCTCTTCATTTTATATCAAAACTTAAGAAAATACCTATCGTAGTTCAGGATGGTCCAGCATTCTTTACTTCGCGCATCTTCTTCAACTACCTGTTGGAAGGTATCAGTATGATTCAAGAGGGCATCCCATTAGAACAAATAGAAGGGGCAGCAAGATTAGCGGGTTTTGGCGTTGGGCCACTTGCTGTATTAGATGAAATAACCCTTGATCTGATGGTCAAAGTTTATGAGCAATTGCCGAAACTGCACGCTTCCCAGCAAAGGACGCTCAGTTATCTTAAAAAGCTGATTGCAGAAGGTAGATCCGGCCGAAGGTCTGGCAAGGGATTCTATGACTATCCCGCAGATGGTGGTAAAAAGCAAAATTGGCAAGACCCCGAAATTGCTGTAAGCAAGGACATCCCAAGCACCGAAGATCTTAAGAAGCGTCTGTTGCACGTCGTCGCTTTGGATAGCTATCGTTGCCTCGACGAAGGAATCCTCAGCAAAGCTATCGATGGAGATATAGGCTCCATTTTCGGACTAGGCTACCCACCCCACACCGGCGGTGTATTCGGACATATAGATCAGGTCGGTTTAGCAACATTCGTCGAGGAATGTAAAGGCTTTGCCGCCGCCGGAGAACAATGGGAAATCCCGCCATCTTTGGAGAAGCTCGCTAAGGAGGGATACCAATTTTATAACGGATTTGAAGCTAATGTTGGATTTAGACATTAGATTTTAGACATTAGACATTAGCGTATTGGCGCCACATTGGCGCCTTTTTATTGGTGAGTTGTTTTGAGCGATTGGTTTGGCAAGAAGGAAAGTTTGTTGAACTTTTGGTTTTGAAAGGCAAGTTTGTTTTGAACCATGAAAAAAAGGAATTAAGGATTAGCAGGATCCTGTCAATCCTTGCATCCTTCCTTTCCTGGTTCAAAGACAAATCATCCTGTCAATCCTTGCATCCTTCCTTTCCTGGTTCAAAGACAAACCATCCTGAATCTCCTTTCATCCTTCCTTTCCTGGTTCAGACAAAAGCCTTAACCTCAAACACAATACATCACCACCAAACAAAAAAAGGGGCTATGCAAATAGAGGGCACTGAAAAAGCCTCAACTTTCTAATGAGACTTAAAGAAATGACTGAGTATAGGTTTTCCCCTACTCGGTCATTTTTGTTCAAAGGGTTTCTGGAAGTTTGTTTTTTATGAGCTTATTGAAGGTTTAAGCGACTAGGACTTGCTATTTGAGTTTTTAGCATTCCATCCAGGCTTTTTTGAGGCAATATCCCACCTTTTTATATCAATTTCA
>NZ_DKLH01000055.1:0-24866 GCF_002455685.1 Sphingobacterium sp. UBA6645 | reverse complement strand
GTTTAAACCAAAGGTTCAAAACAAAATTCCCTTTCTAAAACCCAAGGTTCAAAACAATCTTCCCTTTCTAAAGAAAAGATTCAAAACAAAAAGACATCAGACATTAGAACCAATCCTGCTAATCCAGTTCTCCTTCCTCTCTTGGTTCGGAAAAATCGATTACAACAAGATACCGGTATCTAATATCTAACGTCTAATATCTAATGTCTAAAAAAAAATTTTACGCTAATTTACCTAGCGCTTCTTTTATTCTTCTTAAAGCTTCTTTCAAATTCTCATCGGACGCTGCATACGACAAACGAATGTAGTTGTTGTTTCCGAACGAATCGCCACCAACAGTAGCCACATGCCCGTAGTTCAACAAGTAAAGCGCTAAATCCGCGGAGTTCTTGATTTCATTTCCTTCAGGATCTTTTTTTCCGAAGAAAGAGCTGATTTCAGGGAAAAAATAGAATGCTCCTTGAGGAAGGTTTGTTTTTACACCTGGGATATCGTTCAATAAGTCGTAAACCAATTGACGACGGCGAGCAAAAGCTTCCTTCATTTCTAAAACACTTTCTAAGCCTTGCTCGTATGCCACAATACCGGCACGCTGAGCAATTGAACATGTTCCAGAAGTCGTTTGACCTTGCATCTTATCGTTCGCTGCTGCAATCTCTTTATTTGCAGCGATATAGCCTAAGCGCCAGCCAGTCATCGCAAAAGCCTTCGAGAAACCATTTACAATGATTACACGATCTTTAATAGAATCAAACTGCGCGATAGACTCATGCTGGTCGCCAAAATTAATATGCTCATAGATCTCATCAGAAATGATGAAGATATTTGGATGTTTCTCAAAAACTGCAACTAATGCTGCCAACTCATCCTTAGTGTAAACCGAACCGGTCGGGTTACAAGGAGAAGAGAACATGAATACCTTAGACTTCGGTGTAATCGCCGCTTCTAACTGCGCAGGAGTAATCTTGAAATCAGATTCTATTTCTGTGTCGATATAAGCCGCTTTACCTTCAGCTAAGGTTACCATCTCCGAATAAGAAACCCAGTAAGGTGTTGGAATGATTACCTCATCACCTGGATTTACGAGCGTTAAGATAACGTTGGATAAGGATTGCTTAGCACCGGTTGATACTACGATTTGAGAGATATCATAATCCAAACCATTTTCGTTCTTTAATTTATTAACGATAGCTTGACGCAATTCCGGATATCCCGGTACTGGAGAATATCTTGTATAGTTTTCGTCCAAGGCTTTCTTTGCTGCTTCTTTCACGTGGTTTGGTGTGTTGAAGTCTGGCTCACCTACGCTTAAACTAATAACGTTGATCCCTTTTGCTGCTAATTCACGACCTAATTTGGTCATCTTTAATGTCGCTGATTCGGATAGATTGTTTATCCTGTCTGATAAATATGATGCTGTACTCATGATATTGCAAATATATTATATAGCTTTCACTTAAACTGATAAATATGTAATAAAATCTTTATAAAGATGAGACTTTTTTAATAATTCTAGGAAGAAATACCATCGAAATTAATTCCTAATTTTACCGACCTAAGCGGAGGGATGATGAAAATGAAATTTGACGGATTTATAGTGGCTTTAATCGCTATGATTAGCCTAGCCTATATATACCCTGATTTAGTACAGGCACAGAATGGACAGCTATTTGAAACGATTAGTACCATAGGGGTATCGCTAATTTTCTTTTTCTATGGACTTAAATTAAGTTTCCGTGAAATAAAAGATGGGTTGAAAAACTGGAAACTCCATGTATGCATACAACTCTTCACCTTCGCATTGTTCCCACTAATCATCTTACTCTTCAGGCCATTTATCCAAAATGCCATACAAGAGCAGTTTTGGCTTTCTTTTTATTTTCTTGCCGCATTGCCTTCTACCGTATCCTCATCGGTCGTGATGGTATCTATTGCACGTGGAAATGTGCCTGCCGCTATTTTCAATGCTAGTATTTCGGGATTGATAGGCGTGCTTGTGACGCCGTTTTTAATGCAGTCATTCATACAGTTTGAGGAAGTCAGTGTATTGGGCGATGTCTACTGGGGGCTCATAAAGGAGATTATTATCCCGGTAATCCTTGGACTTCTACTACAGCCATATTTAGGCAAATGGGCAAGTAAATATAGTAAGCAGCTATCGAAATTTGATAAGGCTGTCA
Source organism: Sphingobacterium sp. UBA6645 (assembly GCF_002455685.1). Taxonomy (NCBI): domain Bacteria; kingdom Pseudomonadati; phylum Bacteroidota; class Sphingobacteriia; order Sphingobacteriales; family Sphingobacteriaceae; genus Sphingobacterium; species Sphingobacterium sp. UBA6645. Next base: position 22,686 of record NZ_DKLH01000055.1, on the reverse strand, counting down.
TTCTTTCCATTGTCTACAGCAGTTTTGCAGAATCTTTTCTGTCGGACGTCTTCCATAAAGTTGGTACTATATATCTGAGCGCACTATTTATCGCCGTTATTGTCTTCTTTTTCCTTGTTTATGGGATAGTTTATCTCATTACGCTTTATGTCTTGAAATTCAATCGTGAAGATCAGATTACTGCCTTGTTCTGTGGTTCAAAAAAATCGCTGACCCACGGTTCGGTATTTAGTAAGTTTCTGTTTGCCGGAAACCCTAATCTTGGCCTGTATTTCTTGCCGTTAATGGTTTTTCATGCCTTTCAGATCTTCGTCGTAACGATTATTGCACAACGCTATGCTAATCAATACAATGAGGAAATCTTGACGAAAAAATAAGTTAACTAAGCGATAAATTCTTTAGTTTTGTGCCTTCAAACTAGCAAATATAATGTCTAGACAAATGAGATTGGTGTTGCTGTCCTTAGTGACAGGGATTGTGTTGATGCTGATAAAATTCGTTGCATATTTTATTACCGAGTCAAACGCAATCTTCTCCGACGCCGCAGAGAGCATCGTAAATATCGCCGCATCCGGATTTGCATACTATAGCATTTATCTCGCGGCTCAGCCCAAGGATGAGAACCATCCTTATGGACATGGAAAGGTTGAATTCTTCTCCGTGTTTGTCGAAGGAGCGCTCATTTTTATCGCTGGTAGTGTAATCCTAGTCAAAGCATTCTACAATATATTCTTCCCACAGCCGGTAGCCAATGTAGAGGAAGGGATGCTACTTATCTTCATTACTTCCCTCATCAACTTCGGGGTCGGATTTTATCTGATGAAGCGCGGACGCGCCCTACGCTCCTTGACCATTGAGGCCGATGGAAAGCACCTACAAGTCGATGCCTATAGTTCCATTGGATTGATTGCAGGTTTATTTATTATGAAACTCACCAAGCTGCCGTGGATTGATTTAGCCTTATCAATTGCTTTAGGCTGCTTTATCTTATATAATGGTTATAAGCTACTTAGAAAGTCTATCTCTGGTTTGATGGACGAGTCTGATCAAGAGGTTGTTGATGAAGTAGTCGCGATCTTGAAAGAGAAAAGAAAACCAGAATGGATTGATGTACACAACCTCCGTGTGCAACGTTATGGACAGGAACTGCATATTGATTGCCACCTCACCTTGCCAAACTATTATGAATTAACAACAGTGCATGATTGTATCTCGGAATTTGACAACCTATTAAATGAAAATCTGGAATCGAAAACCGAATTTTTTATTCATGCAGACCCTTGTATGCCAGAATGTTGCCATTACTGCGCTGTAGAAAATTGCCCAATTCGATCCGAAGAATTTAGGAAGCATATTGAATGGACGACGGTCAATGTGACGAAGAACATGAAGCACTTCCGAAAAGCCTAATGCCTTTTTAATGTCATTTCCGTCTCGGAAAATAGCGTTGTTAATGTACTTATCGGTATATTTAATTCAAATTTTTCACAAATGAAGCAGATTCTTTTAACCATCATGCTAGCTGTTTTTTCGATCTCGCTGTTTGCTCAGACTAAGAAAGAAGAGGTTGCTAAAGTAATGGATTCATGGCATCAGGCTGCTGCCAAAGCCGATTTTAAAGCTTATTTCGACCTGATGGATGAAGAGTCTATTTTTATCGGTACAGACGCCACAGAGCGCTGGGATAAGCCGGCATTCATGGCTTATGCCAAGCCTCATTTCGATAAAGGGAAGGCTTGGAACTTCACTCCCTTAGAACGACATATTAATTTTTCGAAAAACGGTAAAACCGCATGGCTGGATGAATTGTTAGATACGCAGATGAAGATCTGTAGGGGATCGGCGGTGTTAGAGCTAAAAAACGGTAAATGGTTCATCAAGCACTATGTCTTGTCGATGACGGTTCCCAACGATGTTTCGCACGTTGTAATCAAGACAAAAGCGGCAATAGAAGATAAAGTAATACAGTCAATTAAACATAAATAGAGAAAGCCTATGCTAGTAAAACATGAAGTGGATGGCAATAAAGGAGGATTTTATGCCATCGAAGAAGGTAAGAAAATAGGAGAGATGACCTATTCCGCTGCCGGACCAGGAAAGATTATTATCGATCATACCGAAGTGGATCCTGAAGAAAAGGGAAAAGGCATAGGACACGTCTTATTGATGAAAGCAGTCGAGTATGCTCGAGATAACAACGTGAAGATATTACCATTATGTCCTTTTGCAAAAGCGTCGTTCGATCGTGACGTAACGATTCGTGAGGTCCTTTTTTAGCAGATCAGAATGGGTATCATAGCAGTAATTATAGGTGGGTCGGGTGCCACTGGAAAAGAACTAATAGATCAATTATTGGAGCGTCCCGAAGTGGAGCGCGTCACTGTGCTTTTGCGCCGTCCATATTTTAAATCCCATAAGAAATTGAACGAAGTCATTGTCGATTTTAATATGCTTGCTCAATACAGCGAGCATATTGAAGGCGATATTGCCTTTAGTACATTAGGTACAACGATTAGAGATGCGGGAAGTCAGGAAGCTCAATGGAAAGTTGATCACGATTATCCGCTAACTTTTGCGGAGATTGCAAAACAAAATGGGGTGAATACTTTCGTTCTATTATCCTCGATGCAGGCTGATCCAAATGCAAAGCTCTTCTATCCAAGGATGAAAGGCACGTTGGAGCAAGCAATATATAAGCTGAATTTCCCTTCCTATATGATATTAAGACCGGGCATCATTGACCGCCCAAATACCGATCGTGCGGGTGAAAAAGCAGCTGTGGGCATAATCAATTTTTTAAACAAAATTGGTCTATTCCGTAGGTTCAGAGCCATTCAAACAAAAGACCTGGCGAAAGCCCTGATAACAGCCAGTATAGACTTTCCGAAAACAGGCGAGCAACTTTACGAATCCAAGGAGATACTCAACGGAATAAAAAGATAATAACCTTTCATTTTCCTTAAATCAGCTCAAAATAATTCGAAACAGACAATCATTTTTCATGTGTAGGTATTATTTCGGTATTTATGGCTATTTTATTATCAATTTGTTATCTTTAGGCGAATTTTAAAAAAACAGGTTGTTTTATCACTTGTTTTCCATTTTTTAAAGCAAAACAATATCATTTCAATAGAAAATTATGTCATCTAAAATCATTTACACAAAAACAGATGAAGCGCCGTTATTGGCAACGTATTCATTTCTACCCATTGTTCAAGCATTCGCAAAACCTGCGAATATTGAAATCGAATTAAGAGACATTTCATTAGCAGGACGTATCCTTGCAAATTTCAATGATTATTTATCGGCAGATCAAAAGACAAATGATGCATTAGCAGAATTAGGTCAATTGGCTACTCAACCGGAAGCAAACATCATTAAGCTTCCTAATATTTCTGCGTCTATCCCGCAATTAAAAGCGGCAATTGCGGAATTACAAAAAGCAGGATATGCAATCCCTAACTACCCTGATGCTCCTGCAAATGCAGAGGAAGAGAAAATCAAAGCATCATATGCTAAGGTTTTAGGATCGGCAGTAAACCCGGTTTTACGCGAAGGTAACTCTGATCGTCGTGCTCCAAAAGCAGTGAAAAACTACGCTAAAGCTAATCCGCACCGTATGGGCGCATGGGCTTCAGATAGCAAAACTAAAGTTGCTTCTATGCAAGATGGCGATTTCTACAGCACAGAGAAATCTGTTACCGTAGAAAACGACTCACAATATAAAATTGAATTCGTAGGTGCTGACGGTTCTGTAAAAGAATTAAAAGGCTTAGGAAATCTAAAAGCTGGTGAAGTAATCGATTCATCCGTATTGAATATTGCGAAACTACAATCATTCGTAGCGGATGCGATCGCTGAGGCTAAAGCGGCAGGCGTGTTATTATCTGCACACTTGAAAGCAACGATGATGAAGGTTTCAGATCCTATTATCTTCGGTGCAATCGTTGAAGTTTATTTCAAAGATGTATTCGCTAAATACGGTGAGTTATTCGCTGAATTAGGCATTAACAAAAACAACGGTCTTGGCGAAGTTTACGCGAAGATTGCCGGCAATGCAAAAGAAGCGGAAGTGAAAGCAGCAATCGATGCAGCTATTGCAAACGGTCCTGACTTAGCGATGGTAAACTCGGATAAGGGTATTACTAACTTACATGTTCCTTCTGATGTTATTGTTGATGCTTCTATGCCAGCAATGATCCGTATTGGTGGTAAGATGTGGGATAAAAACGGTGCTGAGCAAGATACATTGGCTCTTATTCCAGATCGTTCATACGCAGGAATCTACGAGGCTGTAATCGATGACTGTAAAGCAAATGGCGCATACGACCCTAAAACAATGGGATCTGTGCCGAACGTAGGATTAATGGCCCAAAAAGCTGAAGAATACGGATCACATGATAAAACTTTCCAAGCGGCAGCTAACGGAACAATCCGTGTCGTTGATGCTTCTGAAAATGTATATATGGAGCAAGCTGTTGAAACAGGCGATATCTTCCGCATGTGTCAAACAAAAGATGCACCTATACAAGACTGGGTTAAATTAGCTGTAAACCGCGCTCGTTTGTCTGATACTCCTGCAGTATTCTGGTTGGACGAAAACCGTGCACACGATAGAGAGATCATCAAAAAGGTGAATGCTTATTTAGCAAACCACGATACAAATGGTTTAGATATCCGTATCCTTTCTCCAATCGAAGCAACAAAATTCTCGGTAGAGCGTATTCGTCAAGGGTTAGATACTATTTCGGTTACCGGAAACGTATTACGTGACTACTTAACCGACTTATTCCCAATCCTAGAACTAGGTACTTCAGCGAAAATGTTATCTATCGTTCCATTAATGAACGGTGGTGGTCTTTTCGAAACTGGTGCTGGTGGTTCTGCGCCTAAGCACGTTGAGCAGTTCTTAGAGGAAGGTTACTTACGTTGGGATTCATTAGGTGAGTTCCTAGCACTACAAGCTTCTTTAGAGCACCTATCACAAACTCAAAACAACCCGAAAGCACAAGTATTAGCAGACGCCCTAGATGAGGCAAATGCGAAGTTCTTAGCAAACGATAAATCGCCAGCTCGTAAAGTAGGACAGATCGACAACCGCGGTTCTCATTTCTACCTTGCTTTATACTGGGCTGAGGCATTGGCAGCACAAACGAATGACGCTGAATTGGCAAAAGCATTCAGCGAATTAGCAAATGCGTTGTCAAGCAACGAAGCAAAAATCAATGAAGAATTGATCGCCGCTCAAGGTAAAGCACAAAACATCGAAGGATACTACTTCCCGAATGATGAGTTAGCATCAAAAGCAATGCGACCTTCCGCAACGCTGAATGAAGCGATTGATACGTTTTAATGAGATATCAGACATTAGATATTAGACATTAGATTAGGGCGCCGATTAGGCGCCCTTTTTTTGAAATAGGATAGAAGTAGCTATTGGTTTGTACCCCTGGGGAATGATTGACTTGAACCTTTAATTTAAACAAAAAAGGAAAGTTGGTCTTGAACCAGGAAAGGAAGGATTTAAGGATTATCAGGATCGGGTAGACGTAGTATCACGTATGGACATCGAACCTTTAAAAGGAGACGTTTCACTAAACGTCTCCTAAAATGTATTTAATCATCCCATAATTCGCCGTAAACCCCGATCCTGATAATCCTTTCATCCTTCCTTTCCTGGTTCAGAAATAGTATTTAGTACTTAGTAGTTAGACGCAATTCTGCCCAAAGTCTAATATCTTATATCTAATGTCTAAAATCTACATACTATTTTCAAATTATTATCGTAATATTGCGATATAAAAATTATAATGATGGGAGTTACGAAGACAGAGATTTATAAGGATGAACAAAACAAGTTAGCATCATTGCTTAAGGTTTTGGGGCATCCGGCGCGAATAGCAATTTTACAGCATATTATCAATCAAAAGGCGTGTATTTGCAATGATTTAGTGGAAGAATTAGGATTAGCGCAAGCAACTATTTCACAGCATCTGAAGGAATTGAAAAGTATTGGGATTATTCAGGGTTCCATCGAAGGGAAATCTGTTTGCTATTGCATTGATGAGCATGTTTGGAAGGACTTTCAAAAGGAATTCAATGTGTTTTTTAATCAGGAAGTTAAAGTGAATCGCTGTTGCTAACGCATTTTTTTAAGCATTCATATCGGTATATTACGATGTTATTAATGTGAATTAACCATTATAAAAATAATAGAGATGAAATTATCAGAAATCAAAAAAATCTTACCGTCATTGGAAAATGTCGAATTTCAATTGGAAAACGGAACATTTGTGCCGGAACATTTTCATGTTACGGAAGTGGGCGTCATTTTAAAACGCTTTATAGACTGTGGGGGTAAAATTCGAGAAGAACGAATTATTAATTTCCAATTGTGGGATGCTAATGACTTTGAGCATAGACTAAAGCCGGAAAAATTGTTGAAGATTATTGAGTTATCAGAAACAAAATTAGGCATTGAAGACGCGGAGGTGGAGGTAGAATACCAAGGCGAAACGATTGGCAAATATGATTTAAATTTTGAAGACAAGCGTTTCATACTGATGAACAAGCAAACTGCATGTTTAGCCGAAGATGCTTGTGGTATTCCTCTAGAGAAGCAGAAAGTGAAACTTAAGGAATTGAAAAATTCATGCTGCACCCCCAATTCCGGCTGTTGCTAAATGCTAAACTTTACAAAAATGTACATTGAACTTAGCGAGACTATTGTTAAGGAAATAGATTTCCAAAATATAAGCGAAGATCGCAAATTGAATTTGCGGCCTTTGATAGAATTTATTCAGCAAAAAATAGCGCATAAGAAAGTCGCAAATATCAATTTTATCTGCACCCATAATTCGCGCCGAAGTCACCTAGCCCAGATTTGGGCACAGGTAGCGAGTGCATACTTCAAGATTCCAAATATCTATTGCTACTCCGGGGGAACAGAGGCAACAGCACTCTTTCCAAAAGTCGCCGAAACATTATCAGAACAAGGATTTAAGGTATTCGGAATAACCCAAAGTGATAATCCAGTTTATGCGATAAAATTCAGCGATAATAGTTTGCCAATTATTGGTTTTTCGAAAGCCTATGACAACCCTTTCAATCCAACATCCGAATTCGTTGCGGTTATGACTTGTTCGCAGGCAGATGAAGGTTGCCCTTTCATTATTGGGGCAGAAAAGAGAATCCCGATCAGGTATGAAGACCCCAAAGTTTCAGACGGCACTCCCGAGCAATCTGTAGTGTACATGAAACGCAGTTTGCAGATAGCAAGCGAAATGCTTTATGTTTTTTCAAAAATTAGTCCATAATCTATGCAACCAAAGTTAAAGTTTCTAGATCGCTACCTGACCTTATGTATCTTTCTTGCTATGGCAATTGGCGTAAGTATTGGTAACTTCTTTCCAAATGTTTCCCAAATTACCGATGGCTGGAACGTAGGTACTACAAATATACCGATAGCCATAGGATTGATACTGATGATGTATCCTCCTTTAGCAAAAGTAGATTATTCTTTATTGCCTAAAGCGTTGAAGGACAAAAAGGTAATCACTATATCTTTACTGTTGAATTGGATAATTGGAACTGCGCTAATGTTCGGATTAGCGGTCTTATTTCTACGGGACGAAACCGATTATATGACGGGCTTGATCTTAATTGGATTAGCACGATGTATTGCCATGGTTATCGTATGGAGTGATTTAGCAAAAGCGAATCGGGAATATACCGCTTTATTGGTTGCGCTAAACAGTATATTTCAAATTCTGTGTTACAGTGGCTTGGTATGGTTTTTTATCAATTTTCTGCCCAGTAAGCTTGGGTTGGCAGAGTTCAATGTCAGTGTGTCGATGGAGGACATTACTGAAAGTGTCCTGATATACTTAGGCATACCTTTTCTCGCGGGCTTTTTAAGTCGGTCTATTTTGGTTCGTTTGAAAGGTGTTGAATGGTACAACAGAAAATTTGTGCCGAAAATATCACCCATCACCCTAGTTGCATTGCTCTTTACAATTGTTTTAATGTTTAGTTTAAAAGGTGATAAAATTGTTGAGTTGCCATTCGATGTACTAAAAATTGCAATACCCTTAGTCAACTATTTTGTACTGATGTTTTTCGTGAGCTTCTTTGTAAATAAATCCTTAAAGATTCCTTATGATAAAAATGCGTCAATAGCATTTACGGCTACCGGTAACAATTTTGAACTAGCGATTGCAGTGTCGGTGGCAGTTTTCGGAGTCCATTCGCCTCAGGCGTTTGTAGGTGTAATAGGGCCGCTCGTGGAAGTGCCGGTATTGATCTTACTTGTGCGAACAAGCTTATGGCTAAAAAGTAGATATTATGCATAAAAATCGTTAATGCCCAATCGCAGGAATTTGTGATTAAATCCACTTATCCTTATATTTAGGTTTATACAACATAAACCTACATCGATGAAAAATAAATCTGCCTCTAGGCGTCAATTTTTACAACAGTCTTTTTTGGCTGGTACGGCATTAATTACTGCACCATCTCTATTTAACAATACTGCTCATGCGGCGGAGCAATCTACCGTAAATAAACAGGATAGTTTGAAACTCGGTATCGCGGGATACAGCTTTGTTCACTTCAATTTGGAGCATTCATTAGCCATGATGAAACGTATGGATGTGCGATATTTGTGTATCAAAGATTTTCATCTTCCTTTTGACAGCTCGGCAGAACACATTGCAGCATTTCACAAAAAGTTGGCAGATGCTAATGTAAAAGGCTATGCCGTAGGTCCGATTTATACAAAAACAACTCAGGATATAGATAAGGCGTTCGACTATGCAAAAGGGGTAGGGGTCGACTTGATTGTCGGCATCCCGGAAATAAAAGATCTTCCGTATGTTTCTCAAAAATGTAAGGAAACGAATATTCGATACGCAATCCATAACCACGGTCCGGAGGATAAGATTTATCCGAGTGCGACCGTCATCTGGAATAATATCAAATCGCTAGATAAGAACGTAGGTATGTGCTTTGATATGGGCCACAACATGCGCGATGGTCAAGATCCATTAAAAGACTTATTACGCTATAAAGACCGAATATTTGACTTGCACCTCAAAAATGTAACCTCCGCAACCGCAGAAGGTAAAACCTGCGAACTAGGGCGCGGCGTCATCAATATTCCAGCGTTTGTAAAAGGCCTTCAGAAAATTAAGTACTCGGGATCCTGTAGTCTAGAATTCGAAAAAGACATGAAAGATCCACTCGCCGGCCTAGCCGAATCGGTAGGTTATTTTAGAGGAGTGTTAAGTGCAATTTGATTTTAGACATTAGATATTAGATGTGAGACATTAGAGTATGGCGCCGACTAGGCGCCTTTTCTATTTGTGGAGATTGAGGCAACGAGTTGGTCTATAATTTGAACGATTGGATCGAAAATGAACTAGGGTGTCTTGAGCCAAGAAAGGGAGGATCCAAGGATTGGCAGGATTTTTTCTGAACCAGGAAAGGAAGGATTTTAGGATTTTCAGGATCAAGTTTGCCGGATGTTTCGCCATCGGTCTTAATACTAAGTACTAACTACTATTTCTGAACCAGGAAAGGAAGGATGTAAGGGTTTTCAGGATTGCGTTTGATGATTGTTTATGGATTACTTTTTCACATCCTTTGCTGACCCATATCATAACCCTTTTGAAGCGATTTTGATTTGGGTATATAAGGGGAGTGAAAGGGCTTTACAAGGGTTTTAAGCAAATGGAAAGTCAAGGAGCTTAGTATCTTGCTTCAACTAGATGTTTAACGTCAAACTTGATCCTGATTATCCTCTTATCCTTTCTTTCCTGGTTCAGACAATACTCTAATATCTAATATCTAAAATCTTATATCTAACGTCTAATACCAACAAACCAATCTTTTTCCTTAAATTAGTTTCATAGCCATTTATAAATGAGATTGATCGCACTTCTATGTATGTGCTTCATGAGTTTTTATGCTCATGGGCAATCCGAATTTTCTTTTCTAACAAAGAAACGGCATGTTGATTTTGAGCTTGTGGGCAATCTTATTATTGTTCCGGTCAAGTTGAATGGTGTTCCGCTTTCTTTTCTTTTGGATACCGGGGTGAAGGAAACTATTCTTTTTGCGGGAAAGCAGGATTCCGTACCGCTTGATAATGTACATCGCGTGAAATTTTCTGGAATTGGTATTGAGGATGGGGTAGAAGGAATTATGGCCATTGCAAATGATTTGGAGATTGGAGGCACCTTACGGGATTCCTCGCATAATGTTTTTGTCATCAACGGCGAAGAACTGGATATCTCCAGTCATATTGGGATGCCCGTTAATGGGATATTGGGAGCACGATTTATACAGCAATTTATGCTGAAGATTGACTACATCAAGAGCCGGATTAGCCTATATGATCCCCAAGACTTTCCGGAGAAGATTATTCGAAAATTTACGAGAGTTCCTATTCATCTGGAACGTGATCGACCATATACGGAGGTGGATATCCGTTTAGCGGATGATCGGATGGAGCACGCTAAGATGCTTATCGATATGGGAAATTCAGATGGACTACTGATATTTCCATTTGTTCGAGACTCCTTTCAAGTGAAGGAACCTAATGTATATGAGTTTATTGGTCGAGGTTTTAACGGCGAGATTTATGGAAAGCGGAATAGAATTGCCGGTTTCGACTGGGCTGGATTTCAGATTAAGCAACCCATTGTTTCGTATCCCGATTCCAATGCCGTCCACGCGGCGAGATTAGCAGAAAGTAGGATAGGATCTGTGGGAAGCCAGGTGCTGCGCCACTTCCATGTGATTTTGAACTATCAAGCGGAAGAGATCTATCTGCGGCCGAATAAGAATTTTGGGAAGCGTTTTGAATTCAATATGAGTGGGATGGAAATAAAGCATGATGGCTTGGTATGGGCACAGCGCGAAGTGCCGACCAGCATTGGTAGCCGAAGCAACGACGATCCTCATGGAGGTGTAACCGCATGGCAATCGCAGATATTGAAATATGAATTTAAGTTATTGCCGGTGTATGTGGTAGCAGGGGTACGGAAAGATTCGCCAGCGGAAAGGGCGGGAGTACTGAAGGATGATGTGCTGATTAAGATCAACGGCAAAAAGACGGAAAACATGAAACTGAAGGATGTATTGCATAAACTGCAACATAAAGATGGCGACCTGATCAATTTAATCGTAGAAAGAGCTGGAGAACAGAGACAATTGCAATTTAAATTGGTCGATCCGATACCGTACAAGGGAAATTGATGGTGAGGCGTGCGGGTGTTGGATGTTGAATTATTGGAGCTTGTGTGGTTCGAGGCAATATAATTTTGGTATATATAGTTTGAGATTGTATAGTTTGAGCCCTTTAGTGAAAGGGCTCTACGCAGTTCGTCCTAGCTAATTCCTATATAGTTTGATTGGAATTTATAGGCGCTATATATGACGATATACCGGCCAGCAGATACATAAAAGAAAAAAGCGTCTTTTCAGACGCTTTCTCTTTATTCATTTACAACTCCCATTTTACTGAACTTATCAATTCGTTCAGCGACTAGGGCGTCTTTATCTTTTTGTAGTAATACCGCTAAATCCTCTAGGATTCTGTTTTTCACATTGATTGCTGTAGTTTCCGGATCTTGGTGTGCTCCACCTAGGGGCTCGGCGATGATTCCATCGATCAATCCGTTGCCTAGCATATCTTCAGCCGTTAATTTTAAGGCTTCAGCAGCGCGTTCCTTGTGGTCCCAGCTTCTCCATAGAATAGATGAACAAGACTCGGGAGAGATTACCGAATACCATGTGTTTTGCAACATGTAAACACGGTCGCCAATACCAATACCTAAAGCACCTCCAGATGCACCTTCGCCAATAACGATACAGATTACGGGAACTTTAAGTACCGACATCTCCAGTAGATTTCTAGCGATTGCTTCACCTTGACCGCGCTCTTCAGCTTCTAGTCCTGGATATGCACCCATGGTATCAATTAATGTCACGATAGGTTTGTTGAATTTCTCAGCCATCTTCATCAGGCGTAGAGCCTTGCGATAGCCTTCAGGGTTTGCCATTCCAAAGTTGCGGAATTGACGTTCTTTCGTATTCTTACCTTTCTGATGTCCAATCACCATTACGGGTTGCCCAGCGATAGACGCGAAGCCACCAACGATAGCTTTATCATCTTTGACTGTACGGTCACCATGCAATTCAATAAAATCGTCACAGATTAGGTCAATATAGTCGAAAGTTTGAGGACGGTCGGCATGGCGTGACATTTGCACTTTTTGCCATCCGGTCATGTTGTTGTAAACCTCAAGCTTAGTTTGTTCAAGTTTTTCTTCCAGTTCGCGGATCGTTGCTCCCATATCTACTTTGGTTTTTTCTTCTACTTGCTTTACCTTTTCGATTTGAGTTTGTAAATCAGCGATAGGCTTTTCAAAATCAAATGTTGTTTCCATCATAAACTATTAGCTGCCAACATAGGCGAAGCTAAGTTAATTGTTTTTTAAGAAATTATGAAAACTAAATTGGTGGGGTAAACAAGGTTATACCGGCTAATCTTTATTTATCAACTGATTTTGAGCGGAATAGCGAAGTTGTGGAGATTGCAGTTTTGTGCAATAGTTAAAATTTAATAACTTCATCGGCATGATTGCAAAGGCTGAAGACAACAAACCTAGATTTCCATATGTTTTTTTACTAAAAGTGTTTTTAGTGATCGGGTTGATTGCCGCCGACACTTATCTGGCTGCGGAGATAGCGCAACGGACAAAGCTTGTGCAGGTGATGCGAGGCCTTTATAGCTTCCTGATCCCGAGTATCTTCCTTTCTGTGATACGTTATATCGTCATCTTCTTGTACAATGCAAGACATAAGCAGCGCGCAGTACGAGGAAACTTCGTTTTGGGCGTGAATCGATTGACGGCTGTATTGAACGTCGTCTTCGCACTGATAGCCCTATTGATCAGCTTTGGGATCAACCCAAAGGACTTTATTACGAGCTTAACGATCGTCGCGATGGCGATTGCGGTTTTGTTCCGCGACTATATCACCAACATGATTTCCGGATTGATCGTTATGTTCTCGGAACAGCTTTCTGTAGGGGATAGAATCAAAGTAGGCGAGCAACGAGGAAGAATTGTGGATATTACCTTCGCTAATATTGTATTGCAAGACGAGGAAGATGATATTATTATGGTTCCGAATAACCTGGTGTTCACTTCCACATTTATGAATCTTTCCGCGCATCAATCTAGTTTATTTACGGTGCGATTTGAATTGCCTTTGCAGGCATCTTTAGAGGTAGAAGAGTTAGAAGAGGCGCTACGCGTAAGCTTAACGACGCATCCGAATCTAAGCGATAAGCCCGAGGATTTTCAGCTGAAGGTGATTGAACTGGGGAAAGACTTTGTCCGTTATAAGCTAGATCTTCATGCCGTAAGCAACAGCAATCGCATGCATAGACAATTGGAGAACGAAATATTGAAAGAGGTAATCAAATTTGAGCGTAAGGTACTTAAATCTTCCTAACCTTCACACGCTTTACGAAGTGGTGTGAACCTTTCTTTAGGATGAGATCTGCACGGTAGCGAGTAGGGAGGATATTTTCATGTAAGTTTGGTCGGTTGATCTCATTCCATATCTGCGTTGCCATCTCCACGCTTTCTTCTACGCTCATATTCGCATATTTATGGAAGTATGATTTCTCGTTTTGGAAGGCGGTTGCTCTTAAGGATTCGAATCTGTCGATATACCAAGCCACGATGTTCTTTTCGTCGGCATCCACATAAATAGAATAATCGAAGAAGTCGGATACGAAGACCCCATTTTTGCGCGAGTTGACCTGCAATACGTTGATCCCTTCGACAATCAAGATATCAGGTTGTGCAATCGTAATCTTATCCTGCGGCAGTACGTCGTATTCCAAGTGGGAATAGATTGGGACCGTTAATGATGATTTGCCAGATTTGACGTCCGAAAGAAATTGCAGTAGCTCTTTTGTATTATAGCTTTCCGGGAAACCTTTTCTATTGAGGATGTCGCGGCGTATCAGTTCCTTGTTGGGATAAAGAAAACCGTCGGTAGTGACTAATTCTACTTTCGGTTTGTTCGGCAACAGCGATAGGACCTTGCGTAATACCCTCGCCGTTGTACTTTTACCGACAGCTACAGACCCGGCAATGCCGATGATAAAGGGAAGTTTACTGTTATTGCGACGGAAGAAGTCGTTGCTTTGACGGTGCAACTCTCGGAACCCGGTGATATGTACGTCCAATAGATGAGCCAACGGAATGTAGATATCTTCGATCTCTTCCATCGTTAAAGGCTCATTTAGGGCGTGCAATGCACCTAAATCCTCTTCAGCTAGCATATTACTCAACTGACCATTCAACCGTTTCCACTCCTCACGTGTAAAGTTTTGAAATGGACTGGTAAACGTATGTTCGCTAATAAAAGGCATAGGGTTCTTTTTTATTCGAGCGCAAATATACAATCTTCAACAATTTTCCGGCTATTTTGTTGTATCAATTACATTACTTTCTATCACAATTGGATTCTGTAACATCTTGTGGATAGGACATTTATCAGCGATTACATAAAGTCGTTTGACCTGATCTTCATCGAGATTTCCCTCAAATGTAATGTGACATCTGACATATGTCGTCTGTTGTAAATCACTTTTCACAACCTCACTGCTCAAGTCTATATTTATTTTTTTGACATCCCATTGCTTGCGATTTGCATACATGCGCATGGTGATCACTTTGCAGGAGCCAATGGATGCTAGAAGCAATTGGCTGGGGGTGAGGCCTTTATTTTGGCCACCTAAATCTAGGGGTTCGTCTGCTAAAATGGATAGATCGCCGTAGGCTACTTTCGTTGTGTAATTCTCTTCTTCTATAGTAACCTGTACTTCGTTTGCCATATGTTATTGATATTCTAAAAGTCCTTTAATAATTAGTGATCCTGTTGCGGGGTTGGTTGCTAGCGGTACATTCCATAGATCGCAGATACGCATCAGCATTTGTATATCGGGTTCGTGGGGGTGCTTGCCAAGAGGGTCGCGGAAAAAGATGATGCCGTTGATCTTTCCCTCTGCTGCCATTGCCGCAATCTGGGCATCACCGCCCTTAGGGCCGCTAAGCTTGAGTTCCACTTCTAAACCGGTTTGTTGTATATAGGAGCCGGTGGTTCCGGTTGCTACCAAATGGGCTTTGGCGAGTTCCTCCAGATGGTCTTTTACGAAGGCCACCATCTCAGCCTTTTTACCATCATGTGCTATTAATGCAATAGTTTTTGCCATGTTGTAGATAGTCTTTTTGTGATCTTTGTTGACGTCCGTAAGATAGTGAAAATCTTGGAAAGGCTATATCAGGAAAGTGTCGTATTGAGAAATTGAGCTATTGTATGCGGTTGTTCTAATCTTAAGAAAGTTTGTAAAACTATTTTGCCATTATTTGATAATGGTATTTGTTAAATACGTCGCGTACTAAAGCTTGTCTTTGAGGAATTTCCAGACGGAATATCGTTCTTTCTCTTCCTTTTTCTCTGTGTTTTCTTTATCAGCAATCAGGTCTCTCGCTAAAGCATCGAGCAAATCTTCATTTTCGCTGATGAGTTTGTCGGCTAAGGATACCAATTTCTGTATATTAGTTTTGGATGCCGCGTCTAGCGACGGTTCAATGGAAGAGAGATTTGTTGGTTCTAAACGAATGTAATTGTTTGATTTATGGATCGATCGAAACAGTTGCCGCAAGAAGAAGTCATTGGATTCCGATGACCCGCTTGACATGATATCTACTAGTGCAGGACCGATGGAGATGGCTTTTTTCTTTTTGAAGTCGTCGTAGTTATAGGCGTTTTTTGCAAGACCAGTCCCTAGTGAAAGGATATGTACATCGTCTATTTTAAAGGTCTGAAAAGTTTTGAGCACCTCGATCAACGCGCATATGCTGGGATTATGAGCAAACACACCTCCGTCGACCAATGGATAACGCGTACCGGCGAGTGAAAAGATTTGCGCAACGGAAAAATAGGTGGGAGCGGCAGTGGTCGCCCGACAAACATCACGCACAAGGTAGTCGCGTGATGGGCCATGAGAGATTGCTTTCTGTTGCCTAAAGAGGTGGTTCTTTCGAAGCTCAATATTGTAGGCTGTCATTAAGCAAGGCTTGATGAGCTGGCTGAGTTTAATATCGCCCACATAATCGTTAACCGTTTTTTCAAGCACTTTTTCATCATAAAGTTCCGCTAAGAGTCCAAACTGGTTTAAGAAACGTCTCCAGCTGCTGGTGGTAAATATTTCGGTGCCATGTTCTAAGTAAATGTCTAGAGCTTGTTTGGCTGTGTATTTTGGACGATTGCTGTTTTCGGCATCCGGACAGAGTAGAAGGGCGATGAGCAAGCCGCCCGTGCTGGTGCCTGCGAAGAATTCAAAATAGTCAGCAATATGAGCGTCAGGGTTGTTGGTAAAGCGTTTGATTCGTTCGTCCAGTGAGACCACAACCATCCCTGGGATAATGCCGCGAATACCACCTCCGTCAATAGATAAAATACGTTTCATTGTGTTTCAGCCCGCTAAGAATTATTTTGAAATATAATGCTGCTTAAGTTACGAAAAATTATATATTTGCACCCACATTCTCAGGAGAGGTGTCAGAGTGGTCGAATGAGCAGACCTGGAAAGTCTGTATACGGGATGACTGTATCGAGGGTTCGAATCCCTCCTTCTCCGCATCCTCACAAGGACAAAATATCAAAACCCTATTAATTTCACAATTAATAGGGTTTTTCTTTTTATCATTATCCAAAAACCTCCCAAAAGTGTTATTTCCAGCGAGACTTTAGCGAGACCTCGCCCATCTACAACAAAAGGTCTCGCTAAAACAGTCAGCTAGTTGACCAAGAAAATTCAACACCCGTACCATCAGTTGAACATCTTGACACAGCACAATTCAAACGATAATTTGAAAAAGCAAAATAAGACCACCACGATGAATGCAAGAATTACAACTCACATGATGAGGACGGGTTCTTATATATACATAGAAAGATAGAACGTATCGCTGAAACTTTAAAGAAAGAGTATGGCTATCCAAAGCTGCGTTATGTTGATCACGACTTAGAAGACGGCGTCCACTTCGGATTCGATGGTGAAAACCTGCATTATGTGGTTACTTATGAGGAGGGGTGAGTTAGGAATGTTGAGGATAATTATTAAGTTGGATAAATGTCCAAAACTATAATAGTTACGTCGAAAATCAGAAAGTCACTCGTGAAAAACTGGAAAAGCGATGAATACGTAGAAGATATGATTCTAAATCTTCAATTACTTTTACTTGAGGAAGAAGGATATATTTCAGCCACCTACCTGAATCACAAAATATAAGAATACTCTTATTCTCCTGAAGACGAGTTCTTTGAGAACGCCCTGTACTTTGAGGTAGGGTGAGGTTTACATCTACCAGGTGTAGGCGTTTTTTGTTATATTAGTGTTTAACCAAATCCATTATGAATTTATACTCTATAGTCGATCTTCCCATTGATGAATACATCACAAATGAAATATTCCCCGGCTCAGTCGCTCCATCACTCAATGGAACGTATGCAGAAGGGGAAAAGCACCTACTAAAGCATATCATTAAGCAGACCAACCAATTTAAAGATCCTTTGCTCCGACAGTATGCTCTTAGAAAACTACACGATGCATTTATTAAGCTGGATTTTACAGATGAACAGAAATTGAATGGTGAGCAATTTACAGAATACAGATTGAAAGTATTTAACGCAGCATTTCAAACCGTAGTGAATGGACTTGTCTTGGAATTGCATGATGCAGGTGTAAATGTTTATGAAGAAACGTTTTCTCAAAGCGATTATGACGCGTTAAAGTCTAAGGTTGATGATATTGCTGAAAACCTATATGATTTCATTACGAAGCAAAACGACATGAACAACTTTAATTTTAATAACTACGAGGAGCTACGAGACTTTGTGATGCAAGACGTTGACAAAGTTGCTTTGTTCGGTAAGGATACAGTGAAACATTTCATCTTCGGGAAGATATCCGACATGGCTTTTAAAGCTGGCGCGATGACCTTGTTGTCTTCCGTTCCAACAGAGTATGAATCTCTCGCTAGTTCTATCAAACAGATCTTGTAACCGAGGTGCCTTAAACGATTGCTCATTTTCAGTAAAGCAAAATATTTTTTTTGCTAATATGTTTAGTCTATAATATTTTTAAACCAAAATGACACTAGTTATTTTAGTAAATATTTAATGTAAATTTTAGCAATGGCAGCAGGTAGACCGACAGACTATTGTGAAGAATATAATGAGCAGGCGTATAAGTTGTGTCGCTCGGTGCTACTGATGCCGAATTAGGAGATTTCTTCAATGTAACTGAGCAGACAATTAACAACTGGAAAGAGGCGCATCCTGAATTTTTTGAGTCCATCAAAAAGGGCAAGGACTTTGCAGATGCAAAAGTAGCTGAAAAGTTATTTCATAGAGCGTTAGGATTCGAAACCACAGAGGTGATAACAGCAGCTTATCAAGGCTTTATTACCGATATAAAAGAGGGTTAAGAAAGTTTATCCGCCCGATCCAACAAGCGCAGTTTTCTGGCTTAAAAATAGGCAACCTAAAAAGTGGAGGGACAAACAAGATGTTGACCATACATCTAGCGATGGGACAATGTCAACCAAGCCAACAACGATAGTGTTTACGAAGGGGAATAGTGGGAATGGAAGTATCGGAGAAGCAGAGTCTAAAAATCAGTGATAAGTACGAGCCTTTGTTTGAGTGGTTTTCTGTAGAAGACGAAAGCGACCCACTTTACAAAGTTGACACAATCATAGTAATCGGGGGGCGTAATAGCCAAAAGTCTTTTGCTGTCGGGACAGGAACGTGTATAGCTGCAAAAGACTTTATACTGTCCGTTCTTTATACTCGATACTCAATGAGGGCGACAGAGGACTCTATCATTCCGGAGTTCAACGAGAAAATAGAAATACTCAATTGCGAGACTTCGTTTAATGTATTGAAAGATCGCGTCATTACCAACGATGGCAAAGCCAAGATAGTCTTAAAAGGGAAAGAATCTTTATTGGAATCGAGCTAGTAAATCGATACGGGTTTAAATTCATCTATTATTATATATTCTGGATGTTCGTATTTGTATTTTCTTACTAAGTTTCTCAATAGACCAAGTTCTAATTCATCAGATACTTGCTTGTCACAAATATAGAATCGAACTTCTCTGTAGTTTTCATTGACCTCTGACCAAGCTAGTAGCTCAGATCCGGAATGTAAATAAACCCCAATTCCTTTTAACTTGGTCTTTTCGTTTATAATCTGATAATAATCAAAACTTAATGGTTCAGAAGGTAACTTGCTAAGGAGTTTGATCTTTCTTATCATAATTTGTATTGATTTCTAATTGTAAAACATACTTTAAAACAAGATAACAAAATTTCCTCAACTGAATATGATAGCAAACAAGGTTTGATAAACGTTGCGCCCTATAGGATTTCAATCAGGTTATTACTGTTTCTAATTCCCATAGTGTCCTCTAGATCACCTGTTTGATTCGAGACCTACAATTTAGTTTCCCAATAATTCTTTATGCATTTTACCCATCTGTTACATCGTTTTTATGTAGCCTTCGTTTCGCTTATCAAAAGAAACTTTTAAATATGCTCTAGTACGCAATTTGAACGTTCGTTAAGCGAGCAATATCGGCCGTGGATATCCATTAAAGGCGTGCGACGTCATAATAAATAGAGACTTTGCTATCGAATTAGAAGTCAATGTGAAGCTCGCCATTTAGTACTTTAACCAATAAAATCATGAAATATATTTTTACAATCATTAGTTGTATTGCTCTGCATTTTCCAGAAATGGAAAACTCGTCTGTCATTAAAAATAATATTCCTGATGAGGGAAAAGCTATATTAGTGAAAGTGAGTTTTTTTCCATCTTTTCATTTGCCAGTCGAAACAATATTCAATTTGAATGAAAAATATTTTGTCTTTTATAGCCCAGTTCCGCATTCTGTAGATCTACCGCAATCAATACTATCGCACAATAGCAGCGACGAAGAGGTTAGGGAAGAGTACCAGAATTACCTCGATGAACGCCCAAGATTAGTACCGTTTAAATCAAGTTTAAGCGATAATGATATTGTCAGTATTCAAAATATAGTAAAAACATTTAGTGATTCGGATTTTAGTGATGAAGTTGAAGAACCAGCGACTGATGGCATGTCGGTTAACATCGCGATATTACTATCCAATAGTAAATTTTATCAATTAAATCCTTTGAATGTTCCAAGTCAGAAACAAAGGGAACTATATCAGCAGATTTTGAATATCATTATTTCCAAAAACATCAATGATAACAATGCCGTAATTCTAAAAAAGTTAACAGAATACGATTAGTTTCTGCAAATCTCGATCAAGTAGAATTTAAACGTTTAATTCATTTCTAGCATTTGCAAAGATACCGAAGAATCAACCTTTTTGACACTTGAAGAAGAAGTCAATCCCTAGTACAATTACAACATAGAACCGACTGCCTCAACAAAGAATATCAACCTATTAAAGCGATTTGTGGAAACATTTTGTACATTAGATTAATACAATAACACGTAGCGTAGCATTCAATGTACACTGACGAAACTAACCTTTCTTTACTCATTTCCTTGCTCTCTGAAGAAAGAGACCGCCTTCAGATCCTTATCGATCAAGCAATCTCTGATCACGAATATTTAAGTGCGCATTATCATGCTGTGGCTTTAGAGAAAGTCAGTCTAAGTCTTTATAAGCTAAGAAATATCGAAGATCCTTTATATAGTGAAAAGGAATTTTGGAAAAGAACCATAGAACTTTTAAAAAAAGACATAGAATCAGAAGGTTCAAGCGATATGTTGGAATATTACGAAAGTTCTATTCTAAATGCTAGAGAAGAGTTGGAAAAACTAAGTCAGGAAGTTAGGCAACCTAGCCACAACGAAAGCCGTCAATTCGCTGCTGTCCTAGAACAGTTACTTGATAAGAAGGTTAAAAACCTAAAACTTTTCTTAAATAAGACGGATAAATTTTACTATTCCATTAGCTATGCGAATAAGGCTGTAAAAGTCAGCATGCCGGGAATAAAGACACTTCTGAACAAAAAAATTATCTCTTACCACAACCTTGAAAAGCTTAGAAAAATAAGCTTTGAATACACATTAAATGAAACTAAACTGACTTTGACAATTAATGGGAATAAGGAAGAGATTCTCAAACAATTTAATCATCTGTTTGCCAAAATTGTCTTCGAAGTTTTCCAATTCAGCGATTTCAAAGAGGCTGCTTATCTACAATTTGTAGACAAAACCCAATCATGATTGCCTCAACAACCTAATTTCCTGCTATATTCTTTATATTTAATTCAATAAGTCAGTCTTATTCGACTGACCCTATGAAGAATATAAAAAAAATAGCAATTCCTATGCGTCAAAAACATCTCCTGTCTCTATTATTTCTGTTCATCAGTATGGGCGCATTTGCCAATGATGGTACTTACTTTGCGGCTGGAAATCAATTAATCCCAATCCAAGAAACCGATATTTCTGTACAAAAGGAGATACTTACCGTCAAAAAAATCAATAATCAATTTATCGAGGTCGCGGTCTACTACGAGTTTTTCAATCCCTCAAAAGAAAAAGAACTGATCGTTGGATTTGAAGCCATATCGCCAAGCGGAGACGTCGAAGGTGCTCCTAAGAAGGGACTTCACCCTTATATGCGCGATTTCACGGTAAATATGAACGGAAGTCCGTTGAAATATCAAGTTGCCTATGTTGCTGATTCGCTTTACAATCAGAATGGGAAGATCATGAACATCGACCTCGCGAATTTCGATGGCAGCACGAGTGGCAACTACGTTGACTTTTTCTACGTTTACCATTTCAAAGCCAAGTTTAAGAAGGGGATGAATATTGTTAAACATACCTACACCTTCGATGTCTCTGGAGGTATCGACTATAACTTTCAATTCGACTATGTGCTTACGGCAGCAAACCGTTGGGCTAATAAGCAAATCGACGACTTTACATTGAACATAGAGATGGAGGATTTTGAAGACTTTTATATTGATAAGACTTTCTTCAAGCGCAAGGACGAGTGGAAGATTGAAGGGGTAGGAAAGGTAAGAGATATTAATGCAACAGCAAATTCACCATTAGATTGTAACGCTTTGGAATTCGCAGTAAAAAGTGGAAAGGTTAGTCTTTCAAAAGAAAAACTTCAGCCCGAAAGGAGAGCTTTCCATTTATAGTCATAACCTCTATATCCATGAAATTCTAAATGCGGACAAGGACTTCTACCTACCGTTTTCAATTTATCAAGCCGATAACATCAATTTCGAAGAACCTCTCTTGAGCTTCCAAAAGAAGATATTGAGAAATTTACCCTTCGCCAGACGTGGGTTTGTATTCAACGACCCCGAGTTGAAAAAATACTACGAATCGGTCTATTGGTATATGCCAGACCCTAGTTATTCTCCGGCTATCAGCAAACTCCATAAATCAGAAAAACAATGGATTGAAAAATGGAAGTGAGGTGGTCTTTTAGTTAGGAAAGCAAGGATGTGAAGATTGACAGGATCCTGTTAATCCTTGTATCTTTTCTTTCCTGGTATTCTAGG
>NZ_DKLH01000059.1:65287-87133 GCF_002455685.1 Sphingobacterium sp. UBA6645 | reverse complement strand
AATTAAATGAAAAAGCTGCCTTTTCAGGCAGCTTTTTCATTTAATTAGGCTTCAGTAGTTAGTTTTACTAAATACTAAATACTCACTACTCCCCATTCAAACCCCAATCAAACCCGCTCAGAAGCGGGTTTGATTGGGGTTTGAATGGGGTTTATATTGGGTAATAAAGGGATGTGACTAATCTTAGGTATCAGGTTCAATCTATTTCTCTTATATTTACCGATTATTGAATCAACCTTATGAAAAGAATCGTTGCGACTTGTTGTACTTTGCTGGTCACGTTATCTGTTTTTGCGCAAAACTTTAGTGAGCTCAGTGGGCTTTTTCAGAATTCTACTGTGTTAAACAAGCATTATGTAGGTTTCAGTTTGTATGATTTGTCGAGCAAGCAATTTGTTTACGGGCAGAATGAGGATAAGCATTTTACGCCAGCGTCCAATACTAAAGTCTTTACGCTTTATACGGCATTGAAGCTGATAGGCGATTCTATTCCCGGCTTAGCCTATGTGGAGCGCGGCGACTCCCTGATATTCTGGGGGACTGGCGATCCGACCTTTTTGCACGCGAAGTTTAAAGATGCTAAGGTTTTCAACTTTTTAAAAGATTCTAAGAAGCAACTATATTATGCGGCGACAAAGTCGCAGGAACCGTTCTACAGAAATGGTTGGTCGGTAGAGGATTATGAGTATTATTATCAACCGGAGGTTTCGGTATTTCCGATGTATGGAAATGTGATCGTATTTAAAGAGCAAGCTGGCAAATTAGAATTAACCCCACGCTATTTTGACCGCTATATCAGTTATAAACAGGATACGACTTCCAGGTTTCTGATCCATAGAGATTATGGCTCTAATGTAATGGACTATAATTCCGTACCGTTGCCTAAGGGATATATCAATGAAAAGCCATTTCATGTTACGGATTCGTTGCTGATCAATTTGCTGCAAGACACGTTAAAGCGGCCTGTTGCTTTACTGCATGAACCCTTAGCTTTGGATGCCAAGATGATCTATTCGGTAAAAACGAGAGATGTGATTCGTGAAATGATGCTTCCGAGCGATAACTTTTTGGCAGAGCAGTTGAATATGGTAGCCTCTTTTGTAAAAAATAGAGCATTCCACACTAAGAGCCTGAGACAGCATATGCAGGAGGAATTCTATCGTTTCTTTCCCGACACGATCGAGTTGAGAGACGGCAGTGGTCTGTCTTCGTATAACAAGATCACGCCTAGGAGCATGGTGACTTTATTGAACTGGATTCATGCTGACATTCCGAACGAAGCAGATAAGTTTTATCTATTTCCTGCAGGCGGACTGGAAGGTACGCTAAAGAATGTTTATCCAACGCCGGGTGGCAAGCCCTACGTATGGGCAAAAACCGGTACAATCAATTCGGTTCACTGTCAAAGTGGCTATATCGTGACGAAAAAGGGGAGTCGGTTTGCTTTCTCTTTCCTAAACAATAACTTTCTAGGAAGTGCCAGCCCTGTTCGAAAAGAAATGGTGAAAATAGTTAATTATATCTACGAAAACTATTAGTCGTAATTCAATACATTTGGGTATATTCGCTTAGCATTTTATGAAAATTATCAAGAAAAACGATAAGCGATTAATTCGTTCATGGTCCATGTATGATTGGGCTAATTCGGCTTACAATTTGGTTATTACTTCAACCATTTTTCCTGTCTATTATACTACGATTACAAGCAATAAAGAAACTGGCAACGATGTCGTTTCTTTTTTTGGTTTTGAACTTGTCAACACGGCATTGTCGAATTTTGCCCTGTCGATTGCTTATCTTTTGATGGCGATTTCGTTGCCCTTTATCTCGGCCTATTCCGATGCTGCAGGACAACGAAAGTTCTTCATGAAATTGTTTACCTATTTGGGCGCAATCGCCTGTATGGGTTTGTTTTTCTTCAAAATTGAAACCCTGGAACTTGGTATTATATTCTTTGCGCTCGCGGCAATGGGGTATATTGGCGGGGTAGCCTTCAATAACTCTTACTTACCGGTCATCGCGACGCCCGATCAACAAGATAGGGTGAGTGCTCAGGGATTTGCGTATGGCTATGTCGGCTGTGTTACACTGCAATTGATCTGTTTCATCTTTGTGTTCAAGCCAGATTGGTTCGGTATCACCGACCCATCCTTACCTGCGAGGATATCCTTCTTTTTAGTTGGTCTGTGGTGGATTTCATTCGCACAGATACCTTTCCGCTTCCTTCCTAGAAACAGACCGACGATAGAGAACGAAAAGCTATCATTCTTTGTTAAGGCGAGGAAGGAGTTTACATCGGTTTTAAATAAGATCCGTCAAATTCCTGCCATCAAGCGCTTCTTGCCGGCATATTTCTTTTATGCTATGGGCGTGCAGACGATCATGATCGTTGCTGCAGCATTCGGCGAAAAGGTGTTGAATTTGGGTGCGACGAAGCTGATTGCTTCCATCTTATTGATTCAATTGGTTGCGATCGGCGGAGCCTTCATTATGTCGGGTTTGGCGAAGCGATTTGGAAATATTAAGGTGTTGATCTTTGTTGTTACGATTTGGATTTTCATCTGTATTGCTGCATACTTCCTAAGCAACGAATACCAGTTCTACGGAATGGCGTTCTTAGTAGGCTTGTTAATGGGAGGGATACAGTCACTGTCTAGGTCGACCTATTCCAAGCTTATTCCTACTGATGTTGAGGATACTACCGCGTTTTTTAGTTTTTACGATGTTTCCGAAAAACTCGCGATTGTAATCGGACTGTTCACCTTCGGGATCATTGAGCAGGTCACGCATAATATTCGTTATTCAGCACTTTGCATGTCTGTATTTTTTATTATTGGGCTGTTGTTGTTGTTTCGTGTTTTAAAATTTAATAAATTACAGATTATTCAACGCTATTAATGCATAAAGTCGAGCTATTTATACCTTGTTTTATTGATCAACTTTATCCGGAAACAGCCTTCAATACCATCAAATTATTGGAGAAGGCTGGCTGTGATGTGATATATAATACAGAACAAACCTGTTGTGGTCAACCTGCTTATAATGCAGGATTTTGGGATGATGCGAAGTCAATTGGCCAAAAGTTTCTTAATGATTTTACGGAGGAGCATCCTATTGTTTCGCCATCCGCTTCATGTACGGGGATGGTGCGCGAGGGCTATGATGATCTATTTACGAATACAACAGACCATAATCGTTGTCGTGGTATTCAGCGCAATATCTTCGAGATATCAGACTTTCTGGTCAACGTCATGAAGAAAGAGTATTTCGGTGCAGAACTAGTCGGTAGGGCGGTTTACCATGATTCCTGCTCAGCTCTGCGCGAATGTAAAATTAAGGATGAACCGCGTGTATTACTTAGCCACGTTGGCGGACTTGAGATCGTCGAGATGCGCGATCAGGAGACCTGCTGTGGATTTGGCGGCACTTTTGCGGTGAAGTTCGAAGGGATCTCATCGGCTATGGCGGAACAGAAAGTGAAAAATGCGCTGGCTGTAAACGCCGAATACATTATATCGACCGATGCATCCTGCTTGTTGCAATTACAAGCCTATATTGATAAACACAAGTTAGCGATCAAGACGATACATCTTGTAGATGTATTGACGTCTGGATGGGCCAACATTTAAAACACTAATATTTAAACTATGAACTCAAGAAGAGAATTTTTAAGAAATCTAGGGTTAGTTGCAGCTGGAGTAACCATTGCACCTTCTTTAGATGTTTTTGCAGCGAAGAAAAGCTGGTTTGATATTTCTTTGGCTGAATGGTCATTGCATAAGAAGTTGTTCAAAGGGGATTTGAAAAATATTGACTTCCCAGAGTATACAGCGAAGAATTTTGGTATTTACGGAGTTGAATATGTAAATCAATTCTTTAAGGATAAAGCTCAGGATATGACTTACTTAAAGGATTTGAACAATAGAGCGAAAGATAATGGTGTTAAGAATGTTTTGATCATGATCGACGGTGAGGGTTCATTAGGAGATCGCGATGAAAACAAACGTTTAAAGGCGGTTGAAAATCATCATAAATGGATTGATGCGGCAAATTTCTTAGGATGTCGTGCAATCCGCGTAAATGCTGCAGGTGAGGGAACGAAGGAAGAGGTAAAAGACCAAGTAGTAAAAAGTCTTTCTGCTTTAGCTGATTACGGTAAGAAAGGAAAGATAAATGTAATCGTTGAGAACCATGGCGGGATTTCATCTCATGGCGACTGGTTAGCGGATGTATTGAAAACGGTGAACAAAAAGAACTGCGGTAGTCTTCCGGATTTTGGTAACTTCTATGAGTACGACCGTTATCAAGGAGTAACTGATTTGATGCCATATGCAAAAGGGGTGAGCGCGAAGTCGCATGCTTTTGATGCAAATGGCAATGAAACAGGTATCGATTATGCTAAAATGATGGATATTGTGAAGGAAGCTGGATACAAAGGCTATGTTGGAATTGAGTTTGAAGGCGATAAAATCAGCGAAGATGAGGGTATCAAATTAACGAAAGCCTTGTTGGAGCGTTTTAAATAGACGTTGTGAAAAAGTATTTGCATCAAATACTGATAATAATTTTAATAAGCTGTACAACAGTTGTTCAAGGACAATCGAAAGAAGCGAAGCTTCAGGTATGGCAAGACAGTTTAGCAAGTCTGGGGCGCGCCATGTTCTCCAGACTTTCTGAACCTGAGCGGATGCAGAAGAACTTCAGTTTTGTGAAGACCCTAGTTTCTGCATTGAAGGAAAACAACTCTTATCAATTTGCTTTTCCGAAGCTCAAGATGATTTCTATTCTGAACTCTCCGGATCAGAATTTCCGCATTTTTTCCTGGAATATACCCTTAGATGATGGCTCGTATCTTTACTATGGCGCTATTCAATTTGCGACAAGTAACGGTCAGCTGGAGTTGATCCCTTTGTTAGATAAAACCTTTGAGATTAAAGAGCCGTTGAAGGCTATCGTCAAAGCAGATAACTGGTATGGGGCGCAGTATTATGATATCCGCAAGTTGGGGGCGAACTCTTATGTTCTGCTTGGATGGAAGGGACATCATGCAGATTACACGCAGAAAGTAATCGATGTCGTGGAATTGCAGGGACCAAAACAGGTTGTCTTTGGTAAAAATGTTTTTACAGACGATCGTTCCTTATCGCGAAAAGTATTTAATTATACCCGCCAAGCGAGTATGTATTTGGTCTTTAATCCGAAGGCAAGCCGCTTCGAATTTGATCATTTAGTGCCCGCTGACCCTAAATTAGAAGGCAATTTTAAATATTATGGCCCCGATTTATCCTATGATGCCTATTATTTGGACAAAGGAGCCCTTCGTTTCGAGTCTGATGTCGAAGTTTCAAACCCCGCACGAGGGGATGAAGATAGTTTCTTAGCGCCTAATCGGAGAGATGTTAAAAAGGAAAGCGGTTTTTAAAAGCTATGGAGATTGTGAATAAAAATTTGTTTATTTGCTTTTTCAATAAAATTTTGTTCTGTAGATAATCACACATTAAACTAAATTAAAGGATAATATATGAATCAAGAGAGAGACGCAGAATTAGTCCAGCACCTTTCCAAGCAAGGAGTTGACGACAAGATGGTTATGGGCCATCCAGCCAGTCTTTTTGTACTCTTCTTTACTGAGATGTGGGAGCGTTTCAGTTATTATGGGATGCGTGCATTGTTAACTGTATTTTTAATTACAGAAATCGCAAAAGGCGGTTGGGGTTGGACTAATGCTGAAGCCATGAATTTATATGCATGGTATACAGGACTAGTATATTTAACACCATTGATCGGCGGTATGATTGCCGATAAATTAACTGGTTATAGAAAGGCTATTATCTTAGGTGCATTGATCATGACTTTAGGGCATGCTTCGATGGCATTGGAGACTTTCAATAACTCATACTTCTACATCGGATTGGTATTGATGATTTTAGGAAATGGTTTGTTCAAACCGAATATTTCCTCGATGGTTGGTCAATTGTATCCTGATAAAAGTTCTAAGAAAGATGCGGGTTATACTATTTTCTACATGGGTATCAACTCGGGTGCTTTCCTAGGTATGTTATTGTGTGGTTATATCGGCGAAAAAGTAGGTTGGCATTATGGTTTTGGTCTTGCTGGGGTATTCATGTTCTTCGGTATGATTCAGTTCTATTTTGCGCAAAAGATATTCGGTATTATCGGTGAAAAACCGGGTACAGAGCATAAACCAGAGGAAAATTTGGTAAGTGTTCAAGAAGAGGATCATACTCCTGCTAACGTGGTGAGAGATCGTCTAATCGTTGTTGCTGTATTGATGATTGCAAGTATCTTCTTTTTCTTCGCTTTTGAGCAAGCAGGTGGATCGATGACTATCTTTGCGAAAGATTATACGCAACGTGTTCTTTCGGGTAATTCTGGCGAGATCTTTAAGTGGGTTGATGCTGCTCTAACGATTTTCCCGATCATGATCGTGACTTATGTACTCTTTAAATTATCGCAAAAGATTGTTGATAAATACCCGCTAACGGTACTATTTACGGCGATTTCATTTGCTATTATTTGGGGATTAGGTATATGGAAGGTTTACAAAGAATTTAGCTTAGATCAGACTGAAGTAACTGTTTCTTGGTTCCAGATCCTGAACTCATTCTTTATTATTACCCTAGCTTCCTCTTTCAGTAAGCTGTGGGAAAAAGTATGGAATCCTTCGGGGCCGGTGAAGTTCGCATTCGGATTACTTCTTGTAGGCGTTGGTTTCTTAGCTTTAGCTTATGGCTCGATGTCTATCCCTCAGGGTGCAAAAACAGCCTCTGTTAGTATGATTTGGTTAATCCTAGCTTATTTCTTCCATACAACGGGAGAGCTTTGTCTGTCGCCAGTTGGTCTTTCTTATGTGAGTAAACTGTCGCCAAAGAAGTTTGCAGGACTATTATTTGGTCTTTGGTTTACTGCTTCGGCTATTGCAAACTTTATCGCAGGTAAGACTGGTTCGTACATTGACTATATCGTTCAAACGTACTCCATGACGACTTTCTTCCTGATTATTGCCGCATTACCAGCGGGAGCAGCATTATTATTACTGATGTTCAATGGTAAATTGAAAAAGATGATGCACGGTATCAACTAAGGATATCACAATAATATTAAAGCCGGTTTGTTCTACAGACCGGCTTTTTTTGTGAAAGTGTCTTTTTTAGAGGCCATCAAGAACTTTTATTTCTATCGCTGTTTCAGTGGAAATATGGAATTTTTGCATTGAATTATCCAATTAATCAAATAATAGTTCGCTTAAATTATTACTTTTACACGTTTGAATAAAATTGATGTTTGGGAGCATCCTTTTTATATCTTGCGATTGTTGCCTCCTGTTATGAGTTTCACTCGGAGGGAGCGGAGGCGGATGCTTTGGCCATTGTTGTCTGAACAGTCGTTTATTAATCTAAATAGTAATTTTTGATGAATCAAGAGTCAGAAGCTTCGTTTTCGGAAGAACTAGAGAAGCAGGGGATTGATGGGAGCCTCGTATTAGGGCATCCGTCGGGTCTTTTTGTGTTGTTTTTTACGGAAATGTGGGAGCGTTTTTCCTTCTACGGGATGCGCGTATTATTAATCAACTTTCTTACCAGCGCGATTATTTCAGGGAGTCCTTTCTCTGGTTGGGGCTGGGATCCGGTGCAGGCAGGAGCATTATATGGTACATATGCGATGCTTTTGTATATCACGCCTATTTTCGGGGGTATTGTTGCCGATAAGTATTTGGGTTATCGCTATGCTGTTGTCGTCGGTGCTGCTATTATGACCTTAGGTCACCTTTTTATGGCATTTGACACTCCTCTATTTCTTTATTTGGGTCTAGGTGCTTTGGTATTGGGTACAGGCTTCTTCAAGCCTAATATGACCTCTATACTGTCTGAAATGTACAAGAAATTCCCGCAAAAGAAGGATGGAGCATACACTATTTTCTATATGGGTGTAAACTCTGGTGCTTTCTTCGGGATGATGCTATGTGGTTATTTGGGAGAGAAAGTAGGTTGGCATTGGGGATTTGGTCTTGCGGGTATCTTCATGTTCTTAGGAACACTGCAGTTTTGGTTCGCAAAGCCCATTTTTGGTAAGGTTGGCGATCCGCCAAGTAAAGAACTAGCTGCTGAGAAGGCTGCTGCAGTCAATACAGACTTGCCGGAGGATAAGCCTAATCCTTTCACCAAATTGGATTCTATTCTGATCTTCGTGATGACCGTTTTGGGATTGGGGTTTGCGTTCAATGATCCGCTTTCGAAGATTGCTGGTGTTGACTTGCTCGAGAATTTCCAAATCGGATCTATGGCAGGGCAGAATGTGGCAATCCTGATTGCATTAGTATTGTTCTTGTTCGTCGTAATTTCTAGGTTGGCTAGATATACAAAGGTTGTTCGAGATCGCTTGATAGCCGTTATTATATTCGCGTTTTTCGTAGTATTCTTCTGGATGTCGTTTGAACAGGGCGCCTCTTCCTTGGTAATTTTTGCACGTGAGAATGTGGATAGAAGCTTATCAGGGAGTTCACTGACGATCTTTAATATCATCAATACCTTGCTTACCGTTGTTCCTTTGGCTTTAGTAACCTATGTCGTGGTCCTATTGACAAAGAGAACTTATGGCAAGGCACCATTATCCAACGTTGTGCAGTTCGTTTGTTTTGCTGGCGTTTGGGCTGTTGCGCTGTGGATGTTATACAATGAGTTTACGGCAGAATCTTCGGAGATTACGGTTTCCTGGTTCTCCATTATGAACTCTTTCTTCATTATCACCTTTGCGAACTTTGTTTCCAAAATCTGGGATTCTAAATATAATCCGCCAGCGACCTTTAAATATGGACTTGGTCTAATCATTATGGCAATCGGATTCGGATTGTTAGCATTCGGTGCTTATGGCATTCAGGATGGTATCAAGGTTTCGATGGTATGGCTGATATTGGCTTACATGTTCCATACGCTTGGCGAGCTTTGTTTATCCCCGGTTGGACTATCTTATGTTTCCAAGTTGGTGCCTGCAAGGATGATCGGATTTATGTTCGGTATGTGGTATCTCGCGATTGCAATCGGTAATAAGTTGGCTGCCATCATAGGTGGACAGATTGAGGTTATTACCAAACAATATTCTTTAAGTACATTTTTCTTGATCTTTACGATCGTTCCAATAGTAGCTGGATTATTGGTGATGATGCTTCATCCGGTAATCAAGAAATTAATGCATGGTGTAAAATAAAATAAATTACAATAATTAACATTATGGCTACAGGAGCACACAACACGCTTGAAGAAATTCAAGACTTTAAAGGGAAGTATCCAAAGCAGATTTGGAAATTGTTCTTCTCGGAGATGTGGGAGCGGTTCTGTTTTTACGGAATGCGCGGTATGTTGGTTTTCTTTATGATCACCCAGCTTAATTTCGGTGAGAAAGAAGCTAATTTACAGTATGGAGCGACGCAGGCATTCGTATATGCCTTTACATTTATAGGAGGGCTCTTCGCAGACAAAATACTCGGGTTTCGGAAATCCCTGTTCTTTGGCGGATTATTGATGATCGTGGGGTCGGTGTTATTATCGATCGATACGCATCAGTTTTTCTTCTTCGGATTGGCCTTTATCATTATCGGAACGGGATTTTTCAAGCCTAACATCTCGACGATGGTAGGAGAGCTGTATAAAGATGGCGATAGCCGTCGCGATGCGGGTTTCTCTTTGTTCTATGCAGGGATCAATCTAGGAGCTTTCTTAGGCGGGTATATCTGCGTTGCAATCGGAAAAGGCTACATGCTGAGCTCGGTAATCGATGAGGCACATCGTTGGAATGTTGCTTTCGGTCTGGCGGCTGTAGGTATGTTGATCAGTCTGATCAACTTCCAGTTTACCAAGCATGAGTTAGGACCTATCGGGTTGCAACCGGGACATCCGGATGCCATCGTCAAGGCTAAGCCTTTACCGAAATGGGTGGAATATGCAGTATATATCGGAACACTTTTGTTAGTGCCATTGATTCAGGTCATGGTTTCTAAAACGCAGTACACCGATTACTTTATGTATACCATCGGTCCCCTGACATTGATTTACTTGTTTTACGAGATGTCGAAAGTGGAGAAGAAGGAGCGTCATAAGCTTATCGCTGCATTGATCTTTATCTTGTTTTCCATCGTATTCTGGGGTATTTATGAGCAGAGCGGCGGCTCCTTGAGCATCTTCGCTGCTAAGAACTTAAATGATTCGGTATTGGGAGGAGCATTCCGCTTAGACCCAAATGGAGTAAACAACTCCGGAGGAGCTTTCTTTATTATCATCTTAGCACCGGTATTCGGACTACTTTGGTTATGGATGGCAAAGCGCAGGATTGAACCCAATACGGTAATCAAATTTGGTTTAGGTTTCTTGTTCTTAGGTTTAGGATTCTATGTGCTGTATGCTACTCGCTTTTTTGCAGACGATGGAATGACATCTTTAGACATCTTTACGCTTGCCTTATTGGTTATCACGGTTGGAGAGCTATGTTTATCGCCAATTGGATTGTCGATCATGACGAAGTTATCGCCTGCGAAATTGCAAGGTATCATGATGGGGATGTGGTTCCTCGCAAGTGCTTATGGTCAATATGTTGCTGGTTTAATTGGCGCAAATATGGCAGAAGCAAGAGAAGGCGATTCGCTGATGGATAAGTTAATTACCTATACGGAGGGCTATAAACAACTCGGATTATATTCGCTGATCGCAGGAGTAATCTTGATTGCACTTTCACCGATGATCAAAAAGTTGATGCATGGGGTTAATTAGTCCCTAAGATCTTATATATAAGCCGGTTTGTAGTAACAAATCGGCTTTTTTGTGTTTTATGCCATGCTGCAAAGGGTTAATAGTTCGGCTAAATTGTTACCTTTACATTTCAAAAAGTATACAGTGTCAGACAGTATTATTATTATTCCTACCTACAACGAGAAGGAGAATATAGAAAGAATTATCAGAAAAGTGTTTTCATTGGAGATCCCATTTCACATCTTGGTGGTGGATGACGGCTCTCCCGATGGTACTGCTCAAATTCTAAAAAGCTTACAACAAGAGTTTCCCGGCGAATTGCACTTAGAAGAAAGAAGAGGGAAGTTAGGATTAGGAACAGCATACATCCATGGCTTCAAGTGGTCGCTGCAGCGAAATTATGAGTTCATCTTCGAAATGGATGCAGACTTTAGCCACAATCCTGACGATTTAATGAGGCTGCGTGCTGCCTGCTTGAACGACGGTGCAGATATGGCGATTGGATCTAGATATATCAAGGGCGTCAATGTTGTCAACTGGCCTATGAAACGTGTTTTGATGTCTTATTTTGCTTCAGGCTACGTACGTATGATTACCCGCATTGACATTCGAGATGCAACGGCAGGCTTTGTGTGCTTTAGAAGAAAAGTATTGGAGACGATCGACTTAGATAAGATTAAGTTCGTAGGCTATGCTTTTCAGATTGAAATGAAGTTTACTGCAATCAAATATGGCTTCAACGTTGTTGAAATCCCTATTATTTTTACCGATCGAACCCTAGGCACTTCTAAGATGAGTACAAAGATTTTTAAAGAAGCATTCTTTGGCGTAATCCAAATGAAAATTGCTAGTTTTTTCAAAAATTACAATAAATAGCGAATTTTTCTGTTTTATTGAGTAGAGTTATCCTATATATGAACGAAAACCTTGACCCAAATCCCGAAAGATTGACCCCAACAGACAAAGACTTGGAGCGCGTATTGCGGCCCCAGACTTTTGATGATTTCACGGGGCAAGCTAAGATTTTGGAGAACCTTTCGATATTTGTTAGAGCGGCAAAGCTTCGTGGTGAAGCTTTAGACCATGTATTGTTACATGGTCCTCCAGGACTTGGTAAGACAACTTTATCCCACATCATTGCTAATGAGATGGGGGTAGGGATTAAGATTACTTCGGGTCCTGTATTGGATAAACCCGGCGATCTTGCTGGTTTATTAACAAATCTTGATGAAGGCGATATCTTATTCATTGACGAGATACACCGTTTAAGCCCCCTAGTTGAAGAATATCTGTATTCGGCGATGGAAGATTTCAAGATTGACATCATGTTGGAAACAGGGCCAAATGCGCGTTCTGTTCA
The DNA here is from genome assembly GCF_002455685.1 of Sphingobacterium sp. UBA6645. Lineage (NCBI taxonomy): Bacteria > Pseudomonadati > Bacteroidota > Sphingobacteriia > Sphingobacteriales > Sphingobacteriaceae > Sphingobacterium > Sphingobacterium sp. UBA6645. The sequence continues at coordinate 75,013 of NZ_DKLH01000059.1, read as the reverse complement.
AATCTCCTTAAATCCATTTACCTTAGTTGGTGCAACGACGCGTTCAGGGTTGCTTACAGCACCGTTACGTGCTCGCTTTGGTATCAACTCTAGGCTTCAATATTATGATGCAAAGTTGCTGACCGATATTATTATGCGTTCAGCGATGATTCTAAATGTGCCGATTTCCGAAGAAGGGGCATTCGAGATAGCGCGCAGAAGTCGTGGTACTCCACGTATAGCAAATGCATTGTTGCGAAGAACGCGTGACTTTGCACAAATCAAGGGCAACGGCTCTATCGATATGGCTATAGCGCAGTTCGCTCTGAACGCCTTAAACGTAGATGAGAACGGTCTTGATGAGATGGATAATAAAATTTTGAGCACAATTATTGATAAGTTCAAAGGTGGCCCGGTGGGGGTGAAGACTATTGCTACGGCAGTAGGTGAAGATGAAGGCACCATTGAAGAAGTATATGAGCCCTTTTTAATTCAAGAGGGGTACCTAATGCGAACCTCTAGAGGTAGAGAGTGTACAGAGCTTGCATTTAAACATTTAGGAAAAACAAATCATTACAAAGGAAATACATTGTTTTAAGTTATGCAGTTGAAAAGAATACTAAGCCTAGGACTCATCTCGATTCCGTTTTTATTAAATGCCCAAACATTAAAATGTCCTCCCGTAGATCGCTACGGAAATGCTAATCAAAAGTTTGATCTAACGGTTGGCGCTGGACCTACATTTCTTTATGGGGATATCAACCATGAAACTAATGTTGGTTATGCTGGCGCGTTAAAGCTTGATTATAAACTATACAAAGGTCTTTACATCGGGCTCGAAGGACAGTTGGGACGTCTTACCGCAAGAGGCAATGACAATGTGTTAGATCCAGATTGGGATCCTCGCTTTGTGGAAAATCAATTCTATGTCACTGGATTGTTGAATGCGACAGTCTATCCTTACCGCTTTTTTGTTAATGAGCGTGACCTGTTCAGAGCTACCGGTATTGAGAAGTATGTCTTGAACGGTTTCTACGTAGGAATCGGAGCAGGTGCAATCTTCAACAATTACGCTAAAATACAACGCGGGACTACGTTTAGGTATAGAGCTTCTGATGGTACTGAGATTGTGCAGGAGATTCCTGAAGGCATTGTCAATGGGCCATACGAATTAGTCGAACGTTATGATGAAGCAGGTAATTTAGTTGCGACTAAGCAATTTAAAAGTAAATCAAAGGATATCTTATTCCCGGTTCTTAATGCGGGTTTAGCTGTTCCGTTGAACAAATATAGCAGCTATTATCGATCAGGATACTATAGCCTCGTCGTGAACACACAATTCACATTCTCGCAAGGAGAAGATATTGACGGATACGATCCATTGACTGCAGACGGAGCATCTGCTAGTAAATATAACGACATGTATAACTTTACCTCTTTAGGAATTCGTTATACGTTTTAATATTCGGTTACCTCGGCTTTTCAGAGCCGGGGTAGCTTCTTTTTCTAAAGCCATTTCTATGCGCAAGCGTAGTTCATTGGCAATCCAATCATGTTTCTTATTAAGGTCTGCAAGGATGTCCATCACATTGACTTGGACGGCGACCGGACAATCGCTATGGTCCAGAATATTGAAAGACTTTTCTAATATGGTTTCTTCCTGTTCCTCATCGATAAGCATCTTATCATTATGTTTGGATAGTATCCACATCAAAAGCTTGCTGTAGCTTCTTAAAACACTCCAATTACTGGTATTACAATATATGCGGATGATATCGGAAGCATAATCCGAGAAGAACGCTGTTTCCTTCAAAAAGAAATGCTCCACATACCAGGCGGCTCGAAACGCCAGTCGATAATCTGCTGTCTGTTCGCTCCATTCGATCAATTGTGAAACAGAGAACGTTGCGATGGTCTGCTCAGTAATGCCAGCAGCACTATTGTTCAATAGTGCTGCTAACATTTCTTCTTTGTTTATTTTCATATTATCTTCTCACTGGGCGATCTCTGTTAATCTCGGTCATATCGACTTCATTAATCTTTGATTCGCCTAATAGGTGTTCGCTGAAATAATCGGCCATGCGCCAGAAGAAGTATTCTGTCATCTCTCCAAAAGCATGACGTTGTCCTGGAAGTAACACAAAATCAAAACGTTTGTTTGCTTTGATTAAAGCGTCTACCATACGGATAGAATTCGCTGGGTGTACATTGTTGTCAATATCACCAGTAACGATCAATAACTTACCTTTTAAGTTTTTCGCTAGATCCGAATTACGCTCAATCTGATAATTGAATGTGGTATCGCCTTTTGCAGAAACATTCTCTTTTACCCCATGGTGTCTTTCGCTCCACCAACGGTTGTAGATGTTGTTCTCGTGATTACCCGCACCCGATACGGCAACCTTAAAGAAATCCGGATAAACCAACATCGCTGCTGTCGACATAAATCCACCTCCAGAGTGGCCCGTAATACCCACGCGGTCGATGTCGATAAAGCTGTATTTATTCGCGAGTTGCTCTGCGACTACCTTTTTGTCTTCCAAACCATAATCTCTTAAGTTTCCATAACCATATGTGTGATACCATTTCGAACGTGAAGGATGTCCGCCACGGTTACCAACAGACACGACGATAAAGCCCATCTGTGCTAAACGATCGATACGGTCCATGCTTCTTCCAAAGCTTTTGTTCACAGCCTCGGTTTGCGGGCCTGGATAAACGTATTCTATAATAGGGTAGGTCTTGGTCGAGTCAAAGTCAAAAGGCTTGTACATCACACCGTAGAGGTCCGTAACGCCGTCTCCCGCTTTTACTTTGAATGGCTCAGGGAATTTGTAACCCGCAGCAAACAACTGCGACAAATCCGACTCCTCCAATTTCATGATCAGCTGTCCATTCGAATTATATAAATTACTAACAGGAGCAGTATTCACACGTGAGAAGTTGTCTACAAAGTAGTTTGCACTCTCACTGGCAGCAACCTGATGGTCAAAATCGCCAGGCGTTAGCAGGCTAATTCTTCCACCATTCTTATTCACCGAGTAAAAGTACGTATAATATGGGTCGGAGTCTTTTTCTTTGCCATTTGCTTTAAATAGCAAGTTTCCAGTACCCTCTTGATAAGCGGTAAGCTCATCACAGTGGAAATCACCCTTAGTAATCTGATGGATCAATTTGCCTTGAATATCGTAAAGATAGAAATGGCCCCATCCGTCGCGCTGCGACCAATGGATAAATTGTTTGCCATTATTTACAATATAAGGCTTCTTGATGTCCAGATAAACGTTAGAACGCTCTTCCACTAATGTTCTAACTTTACCATTAACGTCGACAGCAACAATATCAATGCGCTTTAAATCTCTACTCGAACGCGCGATATAGAACTCATTATCATTACCATGCCAGTAGTTGATGAAATACTTTCCTTTAAAGCTTTCCTTGCTGCGATCCTTATTCCAAAGGCTAATCGTTTGGTTTTTGAATGCTTGCACATCCACGCGCTTAGGCTTAAGATCAGCAGCATCGAAGATAAATAAATCAGTCTCGGTAGAGTCTAATTCGCCTGGCATCAGATACTTGTAAGTCTCTAAAGTAGGACGTTTTCCACCTACATTATTGATTACCCATAAGGCACTTAAGTTTCTGTTATCCTTACGTGTTATGGCGAAATGCTTTCCGTTAGGCGACCAATTTAACCAAACTGCATTACGCTTCTTTTTCTCTTCATCTTCAGACTTCTTATCGCCCGTTGTTACACTATATGGCTCGCCGCCCCAACTGTAATATTGCACACCATCGGTCGTAATCTGATGTTCTACAATAGTCGAGTCTTTCTCATCTTTGATAGCCTTTTGGTAATTCGCATAATCCATCCAGTATAGGTTGTAATTCTTGCTATAGAATACCTTCGTCGTATCTGGATTGAAGCTTCCCCATGATAGACGGTCCTTTTTCTCCGTCGTATCGCTGATTTCTTTCAGATTATTATTGGAAAGGTTGTATTCGAAAAAGAATACTTTCTTCTTAATCGTATCGCTTTTGTTGGTCAGCTTTTTAATCTCTTCTTTCGATTTTACAGTGTCTTTAGAACTCTGCACTTCGAAACGAACGATATTGTCGCTGTTATCTTTAAATCGTAGGTTCTGAATGCTTAGATGTTGTGCATCGAATGGATTTCTAACTATAGAGGTGATTCTAGCTGCCATTTCTGAGCGGTCGAACATCTCTTTTTTTGAGCGAGCCTTCGGGTCGACGATATACCAGTTCTTTCCCTGCGGGCTGCTGTACTCATACCAGAATTTGTCGGAGAAGTTAATCCAGTTTGGGGATACTTCTGTCGAGAAGATCATTGTTCTCAAGCGTGCCGGAGAAAACTTGGCTGCTTGTTGGTAATTTGGTTTCGCAAGGGTACTCTTTTCCTGGGCGAAAAGTATACCTGTGCAAATAAATAATAGGCTTAAATAAACTTTTTTCATTTAATAATTATAGAAATTGAAGAAAGAGCGAAAATATCTCTTTTTCCAGTCAAAAATGCATCCTGACTGTATCATTTTCGATAGGCTGATTAGGAATAGAACTTTTCGTTGAAATTCACCAGAAACAACTCTTGTGTTGCGCGGGTAATGGCTGTGTAAAGCCAGCGAAGGAACTCGGTATTCAGCATTTCGTCGATCATATAGCCTTGGTCGACGAATACCAAAGGCCATTGTCCACCTTGAGCTTTATGACAGGTAATAGCATAAGCAAACTTGATCTGCAATGCATTATAATAGGGGTCTTTCTTTATCGCCTCTAGTCGATCTTTCTTATAGCCAATATCTGCATAATCGGCAGCAATGCGCTCGTATAGCTCTTTCTGTTGCTCGTAGGGGAGGTTGGGCGAGTCGACATACAGACTGTCTAACAATACTCTGCAGCGGATTGCATCCCCTTCGTTGTTATCCATGAACTCCAGGTAAAGGTCGGCAAAACGGAAACCATGCATATCATGTACATTGCTGACCTTCTTAATCACAGCCATATCGCCATTAGCGATAAAACCGGTGTTCTTTTCATCGTTATCCTGAAGCCAGTAATAATTGTTCCGAACGACCATGATCAAGTCTCCGCCCGTAATCTCCTCCTCGCGAAATAGAATCTGATTTCTGATATGACGATTGTACAAGTTCGCCGATTTGTTAGAGCGGCAGATAACCATGCAGTTTTCCAAACCAAACTTGTCATACGCATAATGTAGCCCCTCAATCAGCCGATCTCCATTCATCCGGAAGATATCGCGGTAGCTATTCGTCACAAATTGTGGGTAGCTGTATTCTGGCGCTTCCTCTTCCAAACGTATCTCATTTCTAATCTTCGTCGCATTAAAAAGAATCCCCGAATTCTTATCCTGGCGAACAACATCGGTGAGCTCATAATGCATCACCTGCAAGCCGAACACATCCGAAAGGTATGCCGGAATTAAAGCAGGGCTTTCTTCCAGGCTGACAGGAGGGAGCTGGGCAATATCACCCACAAACATGATGGAGCAGTTTTCTCCTGACTGCACATACTGCAATAAGTCAGATAATAGGCCGTTGGAAAACATTGACATACCTTCGTTTGATATCATCGATGCTTCATCTACAATAAACAGGGTGTTCTCGTGAATATTGTCGCCTAGTTCAAAATCCATCTGTATGCTTGCTGCCGATTTCTTGCGGTAGATCTTCTTATGAATTGTTAAAGCCTTCCTGCCCGAATAGGCAGACATTACTTTAGCTGCTCGCCCCGTAGGAGCTAACAGCACGGATCGTTTCTGCAGTCTCGGCAAGGCATTAACCAATGCGCCAATAATTGAGGTCTTTCCCGTACCGGCATATCCCTTCAATACGAAGCAGCTATCCTCGGCAAAGGTATGTAAGAATTCCTCCAATAGCTGGAACACTTCCACTTGCTGTTGAGTAGGTTGATGCGAGAACTGTTGACGTAGGATATTTTGAATGTGCACATTCCAAAGTTATCTAAAAGGTTGGTCAATCCAATTTTAAAAACTATTTTTGTGTTCCTAGCAAAGGCGAAATAATGAATTATACTGCAGCAGATTTTCATCTACACTTTATTGCAAAATACACCCTAATAGTCAAAGCAAACTTCGTGTATGATATCCTATATGTGATTGACCAAGAGGGGCAATTGCTTGTTTATATGAAGTATGATAGCAACAAGCCTTCCGAGGAAGCGCTTAAGCTGTTAAGCTTGCCTTTTCAGCAGGTGTATGTTAGTTTGCCACAAAGCAACCTAACATTCATTCCGGCAGATCTTTATCAAGAAGACGATCAGGAGCTTTATCAGGACTTTATGGAAAATCCGAATCAGGCAATTGAAATTGCAGATCTTGATTACTTGCAAATCAAGGCCGTATTCCAGTACGATGTTCTTTTAGCGCAACGTTGGAAATCTTTATTTCCTGAAGCACATCTAATCCCTGAGTTCAAGCTGAACCTTATGCAGGTTAGGCCGCATGTTCCTTTGAAAGGAGAGGTATTGGGCGTTGTGTTCAACGATACGAGTACCGACTTATTCTTATTCATAAACGGACAATTCCAATTCTTCAATAACTTTGAAGTGATTACAGAAGATGATTTAAGCTATTTCATCTTAAATCTGTATCAGACCTTCGGAATTAAAGATAAAGTAACCAAAGCGATTGTAAGCGCAGTAGATTTGGAACCTTCTTTCCAACATAAGTTGCAGCAATTAGCAGATGAGGTGTTGATTATTAAGTCGAATACCAAGTTGAAAACTGATGATGAACTGCCTTCAGAGGTTACATCCAGTTATTTAATAGATTTACCTTTATGCGTATAATAGGAGGGAAAGCTGCGGGTCTAAGGATTAATCCGCCAACAAGCTTACCTGTAAGACCTACAACAGATATTGCCAAAGAGGCATTATTCAATATTCTTAATAACCGTATTGACTTTGATGAGATAGATTGCTTGGACCTATTTGCAGGAACAGGGAACATCTCCTTTGAGCTAGCTTCCAGAGGCGCTATATCGGTTGATTCCATCGATCAGCATGCGAAATGTATTCTCTACATCGCTGAGACGGCTAAAAAGTTAAACCTCAAACAGATTAAAACACGTCGAGCCGATGTGTTCAAATACATCAAATCGGCAAAGAAATCTTACGACTTTATATTTGCAGATCCACCTTATGATATCGGGCAGCTTCCTCAGCTCGCACAGATGATCTTAGAGAATGATTTGTTAAAACCAGGAGGACTGTTGGTTGTTGAGCATCCAAGTGCTAGAAAATTAGTAGAAAGTCCGTATTTTGTAGAAACAAGAGTCTACGGAAACTCATCTTTTAGCTTTTATACCAAGTAATATGAAAATCGCAGTCTTTCCGGGATCCTTTGATCCCTATACTTTAGCACATCATGATTTAGTAGAACGCGCCCTGCCGATGTTCGATAAAATCTATGTTGCCATCGGAGTAAACAGTTCGAAAGTTGGCCTAATGGACGTCGAGGCAAAGAAAGAATCTATAAAAGAACTGTATGCTTCCAATCCAAAGATCGAAGTAACGACGTATAAGGGGCTAACGGTTGATTATTGTAAGGAAGTGAGTGCGCAGGTAATTCTACGCGGTCTTCGCAATACGACAGATCTTGATTATGAAAACATCATTGCGCAAAACAACTTATTGCTCAATCCAAATGTTGAAAGCTATTTTCTAGTGAGTCGGAGCGGATTAGCACATATATCTTCCACTATAGTAAGAGATATATGGCGAAATAATGGCGATATAAAGCCTTTAGTACCCGCTCAGATCCTAAAACATATTGAAAAGTTAGACCGTAAATAGTCTAACTTTTTTACCTTTAATCTTCGTGTTATTTCCCGCCTTCGCGATAGCCGAAGCTTTATCGCTCGCCACAGCTACGTAAGACTCGTATTCTTTCAAGTTGATAATACCTACGTCTTCTTTCTCCATTTTTGCGAGGGAGTGTAAGAACCCAACAATATCGACCTTATTAATCTTGTCTTTCTTGCCTGCAGAAATACGTAGTGTTTTAAATGCCGGGGGTTCAGGAAGCGGATAAAATTCGTCTAATTCTAGTACCTGTGCATACTCAAAATACTCTGGGAAGCGGTCTTCAGGCGTAAAGATGCCATACACCGATCCAGAACTCTGATTTCTACCCGTACGCCCATTTCGGTGGATAAACTCTTCCTCCTTATACGGGAATTGATAGTGGATAACATGCTTCATTTCCGGGATATCTAAGCCCCTAGACCCTAAGTCTGTCGTGACAAGGATATGCTCACTGCCATTCTTGATCTTAATAATAGCCAGCTCGCGATCATATTGATCCAATCCGCCATGGTAATTGATAGATTCCACTCCCTTACCGATCAATAAGCGTTGAATATGGTCAACTGCTTCACGGTGGTTACAGAAAATCAAAACTTTCTCGGTCCCGATCTTACAAATCAATTTGAAGAGGTATTCCAACTTCATCTTGCTGCTCGCCTGAACTTGAAAATAGCTCAGATTAGGCGTCAGGACGCTATCGGCTAAAAAGTTCAGTGACACTGGATTGTTCAGCTTTAAGAAATGAGGATATTCCTTGATCGCTGTAGCGGAAGTCAATATCTGATTTTTGATATTCGGGCAAGCCTTTAAAATAAAATCCAACTGATCGTGAAAACCAAGCTCCAATGATTTATCAAACTCATCTAAAACTAAGATCTTGACATCTTTCAGCAAATCCGGATTGCGGTCAACATGATAGATAATACGACCCGGTGTCCCAACAATCAGGTTAGGGACTATTTCCAGCTTCTTGCGCTCCGCACGTGTATCACTACCGCCATAAACGCAAACCAATGTAATATCCTTTGTTAAAGCTTTAATAACTTGCTCAATCTGTAATGCCAGCTCGCGTGTAGGAACGATGACCAAGGCCGAGGTGCCCTTCTGTTTTGCTTTTTCCATCAACTTCAGCATTAATAATGCAAAAGCTAAGGTTTTCCCACTTCCCGTAGGCGACAAAAGCATGAAGTCTCTACTGTAGTCAAAAGCCGCCAGAGATTCCTCCTGCATGGCATTTAACTTCTCGATGCCTAAGTTTTTTAAATATTGTTCTAATGCTAGCATGTCGCAAAAGTATCAAATTTTGTTATAGTATTTAGTAGTTAGTACTTAGTATTTAGACCTATGGCTGGAAATAGATGTTAGAATATCTTTTTTGTCAGGAAAGGAGGGAAAGGTTGCTTGAATTAGGGAAGGAAGGATGTACTAAATACTGACTACTATTTCTGAACCAGGAAAGGAAGGATTTAAGGATTGGCAGGATCATGTAGAAAGGATAAAAGACGGGCAGGAAAAGAAGTGAACAGCATATGTTAAGACAATGTAAATCACTTAGCCAACAGGATGCCTGATCCTGACCATCCTTGCATCCTTCCTTTCCTGGTTCAAAGACATCATAGCAAAAACAGCATGCACGCCATATGTCTAAAAACTAACTACTATTACTAAAACCCAATGTAAACCCAATACAAACCCATTTGATAACCGTATCAAAACCGCTCCGGAAGGGCTATGAAATGGGAGTGGATGGGATAAGCATGATGAATGACCTATAGTTGGTATCTGCGTGGCTTGATTAAAAAAAAAGATAAGAAAATATTTCAATATTAAAAGTTTGGCACATAGATTGTACCTTACTTAGTATTCATAATTTAGGTTAATAAT
>NZ_DKLH01000059.1:63752-65140 GCF_002455685.1 Sphingobacterium sp. UBA6645 | reverse complement strand
GGTTAATAATTGGTTAGTTAAAGCTTGTAATCTCCCCGATTACAAGCTTTTCTTTTTTTATTCTAATTTGCGTTGTTAATCGTTCCACCGCTAGATTTCTCGAAGTTTGTCATTTTGGGGTATCCTGTATAGGTTAGGGAGGCTCCGGAAGATGCTATCGCACGTAGCGAGTCTTTGGCTTGAACTTTGATTTTTGCGCCGGTTCGTGCTTGGGCAGAAACCGATTTTGAGCGTACTTTTGCTGTGTTTACGTGTGCATTGGTAATTGCATCGATCGAAGTTCTCGACGAGGAACCTGCTAATACAATTGATGACGCGGAGGACGCTTCGATAATTAACTCGTTAACCTTTATATTATCGCTCGCAAACTTCGCGGCCGAACTAGCATCGATAGACATCTTACCTGTGGAGATTCTGTTAGTTTTTAATGCGCCTGCTGTAGACAAGTCAATTTTCAATATGCGGACATCCAGGGGGGCGGTAATTTCCAAATAGCCAGCCGATGAGATTTCGATGCTACTTAAGTTCGGATTGATGTACACTGTGGCGTTCAGATTTCTAGAGTTTTGTATGTTGCTGTTCCTCTTTACTTGAATAATTAATATTCCTTTGTCTACTTTGGTTTCGATCTTATCCAATTGACTTTGGTTTTGAGCGTCTAAGACAACCACATTCTTATTTGATTTTACGATTTTCGCTTGGATTCCTGTTGAAATAGATATACCGCTTGGTTTTGCATTTATTTTTCTGACTTCAGTTTTTTGAGCATGGACAAATAGAGATAATCCCATAAAAAGGATTGTTAGAAATTTTCTCATAATCACTTTTACTTTATTAAAGCATATGCAATTTAATGATTAGTTATGTTAATTTCTTATTATTCCTGATGGAATAAACGGAACAGTAAAGCATCGTCGACATGAGGGAATTTATGGCCTGCAGGTTTGTTAAGCCAAATAAAAAAGCATAATTTCAAATGATATTGATTGCACGACTGGAGTACAATGAAACTATTAGACCATTTTAGAAAATTCTATCATATTGACGACGAGCTGGAGCAGAAGCTAGACAGCATCATTGAAACAAAGGAATTCAATAAAGGCGATGTTATTTTCGAGCCTGGTACCTATTTAAAGTATATTTATTTTATTGAATCAGGTTTTACTCGGATCTATTACTATAAGAATAGGAAGGATATTACGCACTTATTCTTTGGCGCGAATTCTTTCAGTACCGGCATCGAGAGCGTCTTTTATGGAAAACCTGCGGTCTTTGGTTTTCAAGCGCTGGCGCCTTCCACGATAAGTCTTATGCCTTTTTCAGTAATTGAAGAACTTGCAAAAACGAACATAACAATGAATAAAATTATACAGAAAGTTTTGTTGGAT
>NZ_DKLH01000059.1:26312-63683 GCF_002455685.1 Sphingobacterium sp. UBA6645 | reverse complement strand
GAAAGTTTTGTTGGATAATCTGATTCAATTTTCAAATCGTTTTTACAATACACAATTCGAAACGGCACACGAGCGTTATAACTCGCTAATCCAAGATAATCCGGAGCTTTTTCAGAACGCAACGTTAGGACATATCGCTTCTTACCTGGGCATTTCCCAACAAACCCTTTCTGTGATTCGCGGACAGAAATAGATTTCATTTTTTAAGATATCTGAAAATTCTTCTGACAAACATGTCCTACCTTTGTATTGTTAATCAAAAACACAATGAAAGAAATGGAGTTAACAATGAAAGGAATTTTTCTCGGTTGTGCTATCACACTCTCGGCTGCGTATTCTGCGACTGCGCAAGAAAGTTTGGTATCATTCAAAGAGCCGGTGGAGAAAGCTATCAACTACAACAAATCCATTAAGAATGCAAGTTTAGAAAACCAAAAGGTAGCCTTAGATCGGGAGATGGTGAAAGGGAAGTTGCTGCCTACAGTTTCTGCGAATGCAATGTATGGGTATGTAAATAGTTTGATCGATGTCGATCTACCGACACAGTCCTTGCCAATTACGGGAATTAGCTTGTTTGAGGGCAGTCAGAAGGCAAGAGTATCCACACAGTTGGGGCTTGCGGGAGTGACTGCTACGCAAGTTATCTTCTCGGGATTGCAGATTACTAACGGACAAAAGGCATTAGAGCAAAAGTTTAAAGCTCAGCAACTGCTTACCGAATCGGGTTATGATGCAGTGGCGCAGGAGGTCATCATGAGCTTTGACCAGCTCATGCTGTTAAAAGAAGTCGATCTGTTGATTGCGGATTCGGAAAAGCGCTTGAACAAGGAACACCTGAAGGTGATTCAAGCAATTGATAACGGATTAGCAATTCCCTATGACCGCGACAAGTTGAAATTGGCAATCCTCGAATTGGAAAGCAAGAAAGCGGAGGTGGAGAGCAATAGAGAGTTGTTGTATTTCAAATTGGAAGAATTGACAGGGATGCCGGTCAGTGAGTTGGAGGCTATACAATTTGAGCTATCGGAGATTCTTTTGAATAAAGATAGTGCTACGGAGATGAACCGTAAGGAGTTACAGGCATTGGAAGCCTCGCAAAAGGCGTATGAATACGTTTTCAAGAAAGAGAAAGGGGCAAAGTTACCGCAGGTATTTGCCTTTGGAAACGTGTCGTATTTCAATGCTTTTGGTACAAACATGAATGTTAAAGATTTGCCTGTAGTAGGCGATTTGAAGTTGTCGAGCAATCACCTACGCATGGCGCCTAGCTACGCGGTGGGTATTGGTGCAAAATGGACCATTTTTGAAGGCAAGACACATCAGTCCTCCATTGATAAAGCTAAACTTGATATGCAGATTAATGAAAACAAGTTGGCCGATACAAAGGAAAAACTGTCTCTGTTGCAAAGAAAAACGCTTGTTGATTATGATTTGTCGATGAAGAAAATCCAAGTCAATCAACAGCAGGTGGATATTGCGAAAAACAATCTTCATCTAGCATCTAGACAATTTGAAGAGGGCTTGACAGATGTGACCGAGCGTTTGGAAGCAGAAAATGAATACTACAAACAAACTTTAAACTATTACAATCAAATCTTAAACCAGCGTACGGCTGCTTTAGAGCTGCTAAAAGCAAATGGCAACTTGTACCAAACCATAACTCGATAAATCATGAAAAAACTAACATATATCATCGCTTCGCTTGTTTTTTTACAAAGCTGCTCGAATAAGGAAGGCGGTAAGCAAGTGAAGTTAGAAGGAAAAATAGAACGTGATCAATTAGCTGTAACGACGAAAATACCTGGAAAAATTCAACGTATTTTGGTCGAGGAAGGACAGCAAGTCCAAAAAGGAGATACGCTAGTGATACTAGAGTTTCCAGAAGTAGACGCAAAATCAATACAAGCGCAAGGTGCACTTGATGCGGCACAAGCGCAGTACGAGATGGCACTTAAAGGAGCGACTGACGGGCAGATGAAGCAGTTGAATGCGAAAGTTGCAGGTTTGAAGGAGCAATTTGACTTTGCTCAGAAATCGCTGGACCGTATGAATAACCTATTGAAGGATTCTTTAGTAGCACAGCAGAAATATGATGAAGTTTACGCAAAATATCAAGGTGCGAAGAATCAATATTTAGCTGCACAAGCCGAACTTGCCGATGTACAGCATGGTGCTCGCGTGGAGCAACAAAGAATGGCATTAGGTCAGAAAGAACGTGCGATGGGTGCTGTTAGTGAGGTGAATGTAGCAGCAAAAGAGCGCTACATTTTGGCTCCTCAGGACATGACCATCGAAAATATTAATCTTCGTGTAGGCGAGCTGGCTTTGGCTGGATATAGCTTGGTTTCGGGATACATAGTAGACGGCACTTATTTCCGTGTAACCATTCCGGAAAGCAAAGTTAAAGACTTCCAAAAAGGAGCGGAGAAGACTTTGGTATTCCCGTACCTGAATAATCAGGAAATCAAAGCACGAGTTGAAACTATTAAATCATTGAGTTCTTATGCAAATATCAGTACCGCATATCCTGATTTTGAAGAACAGGAGACATTATTTGAGATTCGCTTAAAACCAGTTGATTCGCAAGGTAGTAGAGACTTGTTGACTAAGGCAAGTTTTGTTGTTAAACAAGACTAAGGAGGGCGAAGCATGAAGAACTTTTTAAGTTTATTAAAGCGCGAGTTTAGGCTCTTCTTTCAAAACAAGGTACTGATGGTGTTGTTTCTAGGAGCGCCCATTATGTATGGTGTCTTGATCGGTGGAGTTTACAAAAAGGGTAAAGTAACGAACCTACCGATTATTGTAGTCGATGAGGATAGAAGTCCTTTGAGTAAGCAATTGATTGATATGTTCAACGAGAGCGAGGTTATTTATGTAGCGGATGTGCTGAATGATGCATTCAAAGCAAAGGAACGCGCGCTGGAAACTGAATCAACGGTTGTCGTACAGATACCAAGAAACTTTTCATCCAATATTAACTACAGTAGAAATACCGAATTGACGCTGTTTGTAAATGCTTCGAATACGTTGACTTCCAACTATGCGATGATGGCGGTCAATGTGGCGGCAGGAACGATGAAGGCTGGTATTCAGATCAAAGCACAGCAGAAGAAAGGTGTTCCGGAGTTTGTAGCGACGCAACAGTATGAACCTTTTAAAACAACGATCATCAAACAGAATATTCGTAGTGGAAATTACCTCTACTTTATGCTGCCGGGGGTGTTATTTACCGTCTTGCAGCAAGTTATGATGCTTGGATTGGCATTGAGTTTTGCTTCGGAGTTTGAGAAAGGCACTTTTGGCGAGCTGGTTGGTCGATGTAAGAATGTATTTGGGTTGATTCTAGTGAAAATATTGCCTTATATATTGATGTCGATCTTCATCTTCCTGTTATACTATGGTTTCTCTGTTTATTACCGTATGCCTTTGCATTTGGAAGGTTTTGCTTTCTATGGTTACACCTTGCTGTTCCTGCTCGCAGTAGCTTTTATCGGGATATTAGTCAGCATTGCTATACCCAGCCAGTTGAAGGCTACGGAGATATTAATGGTTATCGCGACTCCTAGTTTTATTCTAAGCGGTTTTACCTGGCCATTAAGTCAGATGCCGGATTGGATCGTTGCGATAGCTAACGGAATTCCGTTAACACATTACCTACAGATATTCAGAACAATGGTGATTGAGCAGGGGAGTGCTGTGAATGTTAGCAGCTCCGTGTGGGGATTGGCTATTATTGCGGGCATTACATTATTGCTATCTGTTATTCTATTACAATTGAAGATTAAAAAGGTGACAACAAAAGTTTCAGAAGATATTTAAAATCTGAATTACTGAGCACAGGGAATAACTATAGCCATAATCCTTGAAATGGCGATTAGTTAACTTACATTTCTTTCATTTATGTTTCCTGTGTTCAGTATTTCAGATTATTTTATGTACCTCAAGCATCAAATCAATAGGTTTTAGACGATGCATCTATGCGATAGACCAGGCTTGGGTCTTCATTTTGGAAGTCGCTAAAATAGTCTACCAGTTTGAAGTTACACTTTTCAAGCACGTGAATAGATGCCGTATTACTCGGTCGTACCAACGCGTAGATATTCTTTTTCCTTAGCTGTTCAAAACCAAAGATAATAGCTGTTTTCGCCAATTCAGTTGCATATCCTTGACCCCAGTATTTTGGACTCAGTCTATAGCCCAAATTGGTTTGTTGTTCGTTTTGGTATAATTTGTTGGATAGTCCGCCAATGCCAATTATCTCGGGCTTGTTGATTTCCCGTACCATCCAAATGCCATAGTTGCTGATATTCCAATGAAGCAAGATATTATGAAAGACTTCATGAGCTGTTGCAATCGATATGGGGCCATTTGGATTATGTAAATTGGTTTGTGGATCAGCATTTATGGCAAAGTATTCTTGAAAATCATCTTTACACGGACGATGGTAGGATAACCTCTTCGATTTCATAAGCTCAATTTGATTCTATGGTTGTTTGTAGCATAATATCCTTCTGTATTTCCAATATATGCTTCTTGAGCTGGAAGTAATTGTCATTCAATAAGTAATAATATTGATCTAATCCTAAGCCTAGGAGTTCTAAATTCTCATTGATATAAGATACACCATCGAAATAGTCAAAAGTTCTATTGACAAAGCGATTTAATTTATCCTCAACGTCTGCATCCAAGGTATTATCTTTTGCTTTGTGTACTTCGATCAGCTTCTTCAACTCTTCCTTGAAAGGCTTTTCTACGGTCTTTACATCATTAGCATGGAACGTGATTTCGGAATGCGAATGGTTCTGATAAAAGAAATTCGTTTTTTCTACTAAGTTGAAATAAAGGTCCATTTGATTGCTGTAGGATTGTTCTGCGTCCATAAAATTTCGATACGCGTCTTGCAGTTTGGCTGCTAGGGGTTGATCTTTAACAGTATGGTAAAAATAATCGAAGACATCTCGATTATATCCTTCGATAATCGTCTTAAGCTTATCAGACTCTTCATGAAGTTTTTCCAACACTCCGCTGGTTTCAGTACGTCTATATTTGATTCCATCGTAGTCGAACGTTTCGATATCGATGGTTTTATTCTCGATTTGGCGGAGTGTCTCCATATCTGTTAAATAGGAATTAAGAAGAAACGTGTCGTTTACTCGGTCAGCACCAAACAGCGTTTCAATGTTTTGCTTTTCGCCATTTTCTTGGGCCACGTCATCCGCATTGAAATATGGATTGTTGAACGTGTAGAAGTCGTTGAAGATTGAGTCGAAAGACTGCTTATCGAACCATGCTTTGAACTCTTCCGCAAATTCCTCGCTTTCTATTGGCGTAGGCTCTTCCGTGAAATTCCCTTGGGAAAAGATCATCTTGGTGAACCAATCTGAAGATTCGGATTCATTCTGTAGAATGTGTAAAGCAGGTTCCTCGATCGTGTTGCTGAGGTTAATGTTAAGTTTATCGACTGCTTCTATACGATCCGTTTCTGCGGGATGCGACGCCCATTGGTTGGTAATAACTAGCTTAGATTTATCAAATTTGTTAAACTCAGCCATACTGATTTGGGGGATTCCCTTCACCTCCGGATAAGAAAACTTGTTGCTTAAGTAATGCGAAGCTGCTCGTTGATCTGCAAAGATATCTGCACTGATGCGGTTCTTTTGCATCTGCGCGCCATAAAAATTGAATACATTGTTGAGGCAATAATTAGAAAAGTTGGACCGCAGAAGGGAGGTCTCTATTGCTTTGGATCCGGCAACTTGCGCAGAGATAGCATCCGCATGGAATTCCATTTCTCGGGACAATGCCATGTAATTCTTATTGATAAACTCGTATTGCTTCTGAAGGATTTTTTGCATCACGCTGATGATCGCTTTTGGGAGCCATTGAAATGCCGCCGCGTAGGAACTGGTATTATACCATTTTTCGCTGAGTTTGTTGAGGGACTCATTGTTGTATAACATATTGTAGATGGCATGATTTGCATGATATACATAACTGCCAACGCGCATGCTACGTTGAGATAAATGACCAAATTCATGCGCTAGGATTCCTTTCAGTTCTTGATAGGAAACGGAGTTGATCAAGCCCATGCCAATAATTAGATTTTTGCGAACCGGAAAGAACATGCTCCAGAAACTCGAATTGTAAAAAACAGAAGCATTGACTTCGCTTGATAGATATACTTTTTTTGGTAATTGCGTCTCGACTTGCTGTACGATTTCTTCAATCAGTGCAAACAATTTGGGCTCGGCATCTTTATCGACTTCTAGGAGATGACTAGTATTCATTCTTTCGAACGAAAAGATAAACTTAATCAAGAATACAAAGACGAACAGTGAAGAGACAATTAAACTTATCGCTAAAAACAGGAGTATGAAATGTGGAAATTCAGATATCAGAACGTAGGCAACAAAGATAATAGCGCTGCAGAGTGCAATGGTGAACAATACAAGCAGTAAATAGATGAGTCCAAATGCCACAATGGAGAACAAGGTTTTATTTGCTTGACGTTTGAACTCTGGGGAGATTTCAACTTTCATTGGTTAATTTTATTTCGCTTCTAAAATAGAAAATTATATCAATACTACTTTGTATATTCACGATTTTTATATGCTAGTGTTGCTATGCGTCTATATCTAACTTATCTTTTCCTGCTACTTTCGAATGTGCTGTATGGTCAAAAGACTGATTCGGTACGCTATGAGCAGTATAAGAAGGATAAGTTGCATTATCTTGAGTATGAAAGTAAGCATCGGGGATTCGTTAAAGGGAAACATACAACCCTGTCCTATCTTCATTGGGGAACAAAATCCGAGAATACCCTTATTTGGCTACATGGCAGTCTATTGGATGCATATGATTTCGAACCTTTTGCAAAGGATTTGGTGGAGATCGGCTACCATGTTATTTCTGTTGATCATTATGGGCATGGGAAAACTGGGTTTCCAGACAGGGATCTAGACTTTGAAGACTTTGCAGATGATCTGTCGGTATTGTTAGACAGTTTTTCCGTTGAAAAGGCTGTCATTGGAGGTTTTTCACAAGGGGCTTATCTTGCGACTAGTTTTTATAACTGTTACCCCAATCGTGTAAAAGGACTCGTTTTGGAAGATGGGGGATCAGCGAAGTTCTATGGACATTTCTATAAGCAGCATCGACAAGAGCAAGAAAAGATATTAAGCGCTTTCAATGTCCCTGAAGATACGAGAGAATTGTATTTTGGTGAAAGGAATACGGAATTTGAACAGTATGATCAGTTATATGACTCTAGCGGCTCAGTATCTCAATTCCAACTCCTCGCATTGATCAAGAATAAGGGCACGCAGTACGTTACTTATCAGGGTTTGGATTCTTATTACCAATTAAAAGATTCACTACAGGCTGCGAACGCTTTGCACTTTCCAGAAAGCATCTCTAAATACGGGAGATCAATCGTTCTTCAAGAACCTTTAGAAATATATCAGCATCTAGCCATTCCGCTTTTAATACTGGAAGCGACCAAACAACCCGATCCTTTTCCGCAGGACGAAGACAATGCGATGCTGAAAAATCGGCATCCACAATGGGTGACTCACCTAAAGTTTCCCAATGCTTCACACAATATTCATTATGAATGTAGCAAAGAATTTATGTCGGCTCTGTTGCCCTTTCTTTCGGAATTTATTAAGCGATGATTAAATGGTTTTATTTATTATTTTAATAATTGAATAAAAATCGTCTGAATTTATCTATCTTTGGGTACTCAAAAATTTAAGGTTTTCTGCACACCTTAGTCGTTGTTAAAGCATTATTAGAGGGATAGAATATGAAATTAGTAGCGTTAAAGCCTTCATCGATTATTGAATTACTCTTCGTCGTAGCTATCTTGCTAAACGTTGTCAATTACCAATTGATTCAACGAACCTTGATTCCTCTTGAATTCATTGCTTGGTATTTTGTAATTGGCGTTTTCGTTTATCTGCTGTTTTCAAGACTGTTAAAATTTCTTCAAGTGGGTCACTTTGAGCTTTTCATGTATTTCATTACCATCTTCGGAACTTACCTGACATTTCTCTGTTTAATGGTGAATGTTTTGTTTTCGGGGACAAAAGTGCAGGTCAGGAATTACAAGGTTCAACGAATTACGAATAGGCTAGTTGGCCGCTACGTTCATTCACCCAAGCAGCAAGTTGGCTTGGTTACTTTTGAGAATGGTAGAAGCAAGCGAATTTATCAAGGGCAGGTTGTAGGGGCGAGCAAGGAATCCATTGATTCGATTGCAGTACATTTATCAGAAGGACTTTTTAATTTTCCAGTCATTCGAAAAATCGAAAACGTTCAATAGGATAGATGTTCTCGTGGCACATCATAAAAAAAACTCCTAAAGCGGGGAGCTCTAGGAGTCTTAACTAACCAATTATTAACCTAAATTATGAAATTTAGTAAGATAATATCAAGTTCTGTGCCGAATAGCGCTTTAATATTCCATTTAACATTTGTTAACATTTAAATGAAACGCTACTACTTTATTTAACTTTTTAGCTAGTCTTCTTGTACTTTATCAAGGCCCACGCGTTTAAAACGATGGCGAAAATAATGATAATGACAAAATGCCATCGTATATCCATCATTCCACTTCCCTTTAATACTAACATCCTTGTCACGTCAATGAAATAGGTGACAGGACTGCAGTAGGCGATCAGTTTCGCCCAATCAGGCATACTGTCAATTGGCGTGAAGAGACCGCTCATCAGCATAAAAATCATGATAAAGAAGAAGGCGACCGACATGGCTTGCTGCTGTGTATTCGCCATGGTGGATATCAGAAGCCCCATTCCAAGCAAGGCAATAAGATAGATTGCTAAGAATAAATATAGCAGCAGTAAACTGCCGATAGGTACAATGCCATAAACAAAGCGTGCTATGACGAAAAGTCCGAAGCTAAAAATAAACAGTCCTATAAACCAGAAGGGAATTAACTTGCCTAAGATGAACTGATATTTTTTAATGGGTGTTGCGTTTATTTGTTCTATGGTTCCAACCTCTTTTTCTTTTACAATATTTAAAGAGCACATATAGGCGCAAATCATCGTGACCAGGATAACTAAAATGGCAGGAACCATGAACATGTTGTAGTTCAGGTTTGGGTTGTACCAAAAGGAGCTGTCGATCTCTATCTGTCCGGGAGTGATCAGTTCTGCAGATTTTAACCATTTAAATCGTATTTCTTGATTAAAATCAGTTATGATCTGTCCGATATAGGAACCACCTAAGCCTGCTTTCACGCCATTGATTGCATTGATCGCTACAAAAAGATCTTGTTTGTTTTCTCGGATTAGATTTCGTTCAAAACCGATCGGTATTTCTATGATCAGGTCGGCTTGATCAGCTTCTATCTGTTTCAATGCATCTTTGTAAGAACTACCATAACCGACCCCTCGAACGTATCCGGATGAAATGATTTTATGATACAGCTGTTGCGACATGGTCGAGTGATCATGATCGACGAAGCTGATATTGATATTCTTTACCTCATAATCTGCAGCCAGTGGCAATATCAGGAGCTGAATAAGGGGCGCAATGAATATTAATGGCAACAAAGCCTTATTCCTAAAGATTTGCTTAAACTCCTTCTTGAGTAAAAATAGTAAGGTTCTCATTGCAGTCGAGTTTTGAATTTTTTAAAACTTAGAAATAAGAGGATCAATGCCATGCCGAGTAGAATTAACGTCTCTTTCCAAATCGCTGCGATGCCTAAGCCTTTAATCATGATAGACTTCACGATAATATAATACCATTTCGATGGAATGAAATGACTGATGATTTGCAAGGGAACTGGCATGTTTTCGATAGGAAACATAAAGCATGTGAACAACATGGTAGGAACCAGCATACCCATCATGGCGATCAGCATCGCGGCTTGCTGACTTGCTGTGCTATTGGATATTAACAACCCCAACGCAAGCGCCGTAATGATTAATAAAGTGCTCTCAGCAATCAGCAGCAATAAGCTGCCATTGATAGGCATATCCAATAATGTCACGCTTAGTGTGAGGATAACAGCGAGATTGACCAAGGAAAGAGCGAGATAGGGAACAGCCTTCGCGATGATCAGGAGGAAAGGGTTTACCGGCGACACGAGCAGTATTTCCATTGTGCCTTGTTCTTTTTCTTTAACGATAGATATCGACGTCATCAGCACACAGATCAGCATGAGCACTAATGCCATTACCCCAGGAACAAAGGTGGGAGGACCTTTCAATTCCGGATTGTAGAGCATCCTTGTCTGCGGAATAATTTGTAGCGGAATATTCGAATTTGTTAATAAATCTTGCTGATAACTCATGATAATCGAATTAGCATATCCTTGCAATGTACTTGCCGTATTCGGATCGGAAGCATCGAAAATGAACTGTATTGAGGCCTTTTTGGAGTGGGTTAGATCTTCTTCAAAGTTGGAGGGTATAATCATTAACATCTTGATCTTTCCTTCCTGAAAGGCTGCTTCTATCTGAGATTCTGAGGATATGTTGTTCTGCAAGCTGAAATACCGACTAGCCGCAAAGCGGTTGATGATTTGTTGTGAAGTTTGGTCTTTCGTTTGGTCGAATACGGCAATCTTTGCATTTCGAATCTCGTTAGAGAGTGCAAATCCGAACAAAACAATCTGGACAATCGGCAACCCGAATAGCATGAGTAGGGTTTTGCTATCTCGGAAAACATGATAGAATTCCTTGCGTATGAATGTAATAAGCTGGTTCATGGTTAATCTCCTTTACGTTGTGCTCCGCGAGCAAGCTCGAAGAAAACTTCTTCCATCGAACTGACGTTGAAACTTTTTTTAAGGTTGTCCGGGCTGTCTAATGCTCTTATGACACCGTCGACCATAATGGAGACGCGATGGCAATACTCTGCTTCATCCATGTAATGTGTGGTCACAAAAATGGTGATGCCACGGTCGGAAGCATCGTAGATAAGATCCCAGAACTGTCGTCTTGTGACCGGATCAACACCGCCCGTAGGTTCGTCTAAGAATACAATTTCCGGGTTATGGATCGTCGCCACAGAAAAGGCCAGCTTTTGCTTCCAGCCCAATGGTAGTGTGCCAACGAGCTTGCTCGCTACCTCATTCAATCCTAAGTTGCTGATAAGCTGCGTACCGCGTTCTTTGATTTCTTTGTTTGGTAAACCATAGATTCCAGCAAAGAACTCAATATTCTCCACGACTGTCAGATCTTCATATAATGAGAATTTCTGACTCATATATCCGATGCGCTGTTTAATACGTTCAGTTTCCTTGTAAACATCAAAACCAGCAATAGTAGCGTCTCCCGAGGATGGGATAGAAAGTCCGCAAAGCATCTTCATAGCGGTAGTTTTACCAGCGCCATTAGCACCCAAGAAGCCGAATATCTCTCCTTTGTAGACATCAAAGGTTATTGCATTCGTTGCGATGAAATCGCCAAATCGCTTTGTAAGTTTATTGGTGCTTATTACCTTTTCCATCTTACTGCATTAATCGAATAAAACAATCTTCTATGGTTGGTTCGATCTCTTTTAGCTTTAGATTAAGATGCCCTTGCTGTTTCAGGTAGTTCTCCAGCATGGGATAGTCTAAGCTTTGATTTTCTTGCCAAGTGATATGATGATACTCTCCGAAGGAATTGCAGGAACTTACTTCCGGACAGTTACGAAGATCCCGGATCAGCTTGATCATATTGTCTGATTTAACGGCGTATAGCGGGCTAGGATAGGAGTTTCGTATGCCTTGAGGCGTATCGATCGAAAGGATGCTTCCGCTTTGCAGCAGTGCAATACGCTCGCATAAATTAGCTTCATCCATATAGGGCGTAGACACCAAAATGCTGATACCCTGTGATTTTAAATGCTTGAGCATGTCCCAGAACTCTTTGCGAGAAACAGCATCGACTCCTGTTGTTGGTTCGTCTAAAAAGAGAACTCGAGGTTTATGAATCAGAGCGCAACATAGCGCTAGCTTCTGTTTCATACCGCCAGAGAGCTTACCTGCTCGACGATCTTTAAACGGTTCAATCTGCACATATATATCTTTTATCAGATCATAATGATCGGCTACTTTATGTCCGAAAACGGAGGCAAAGAAGGTCAGATTCTCTTCAACCGTTAAATCCTGATATAAAGAGAATTTGCCAGGCATATAGCCAACCTGCTTACGGATCTGCTTATAATCCTCCAGGATATCCATGCCATCAACGGTCGCTGTGCCCGAATCAGGAAGCAAGAGCGTGGTCAGTATTTGGAATACGGTGGTCTTCCCAGCGCCGTCAGGACCGATTAATCCAAAGAGTTCGCCTTCATTAACTTCAAAGCTTACTGTATCGACGGCCGTCAATTCTCCCTTATTAAAGGTCTTATGGATCTTATTTAGAATTACAGCAGACATGTTAGTTCAGCTTTATTTCACCGTACATCCCGATCTTGTAGCTACCATCGTTCTTTACTAGAATCTTGACAGCATAAACCTGATTAGCCCGCTCGTTTTTGGTTTGTATAGTCTTCGGTGTAAACTCCGCTTTGTCGTTTATCCAAGTAATAGTTCCTTGTGTTTCCTTGAAACCGCCATTGCCATCATCCGTAAATACCTTAACCTGCTGATTGAGTTTAATTAAAGGAAGTTGATCCCCGCTGATGTACACACGTAGAATGAGGTTAGAGAGGTCCGCTATTTTGTATAGTGGTTTGCCAACGCTTGCCATCTCATTTACTTCAGCGTATTTCGTTAATACGGTACCTGCCATTGGATTAATAATCTTACTTTTCTGAAGCTGATCTTCAATCTGAAGCATCTGTACTTCAATTGGCTGAACGTCTTTATCTATACTAGAAACCGAGAGGTCCAATGTAGATCGCTGAGCGGCAATCTGCTTGCTGATTAGATCGATCTGCGCATTGATATCGTCCAATTGCTTTGCCGGAACGGCATCATCTTTCAACAGATTTTGAATCCTGCCTCGCTCGCGTTGGGCGGTATAGAGCTGAGATTGTAGGGCGGCTAGCTGTGTATTCACGCTGGGTTTCTTCCCTAATACTGCCTTAGCCTGAGTTTCCAATTGCCTTTTCTTTAAAAACAATTGAACAGTGTCAATATAGCCTACGTGTTGTCCGGCCGCCAATTGTTGGCCTTCTTGTAGGTCAAATTCTTTTAGTGTTCCGCTGGCTTCAGCGGAAATAATCGTTTCAACAGCTTCAAATGTTCCAGTGGCATCAAATTCCGGATCTTTGTTTTGGCAGGATGATAACAGCAGGAAGCCGATTAAGCAGCTGATCACTAGTTGAGTATGTGTACTTTTCATAAATTCTTTAATTGCCTGTGCTAATTTTTTGATTGTATTGAGATAATCGGAGCTGTATCTGATGCAGTACCATGTTTTGACGCGCTTGATCTTCTTCGGTCACTGCCGTCATGTAGTCATAGGTACTTGCTACGCCATTCTTCAATTGAGCAGCAGTTGCTTTCTTGACCTGCTCGCGTAGTTGAACAATCTCATTGTCCGTATCGATAAGCTTCTGATATTTATTCGTTTCTTCTTTTTGCTGCAATAGTGTTAGGTCGATATTGAAGAGAAAAGTCTCTTTTTGTTTTTCCAACAGCTGCCTACTGATGTCAATATTCTTTTTATCGTTCCTATAGGTGTACAAGCTAGATAGGTTCCAATTTAGGCGTAAGCCTGCTATGTAATATCCCTGCATATCAGGGTTAAGCATATTTAGACCGGGTCTACCTACGCCGCCCTGTACAAATGCACTGAACCGGGGTAAGTTTCTGTTGTATAGTAACTGATTTTGAATTGTAATGGCGTCATCCTGATCCTGAAATAATGCTAATTCAGGGCGATTGATCCCGTTATCTTCTACAGCTCCCGATGGAGCGATAAGTTGGACGTCTGCTGATAAAGGCTTTCCAATAAAGTAACCCAGCATCTGTATATTAGCTTTTTTAGCTGCTCGTTGCTCGGTTTCTCGTTGTTCTGCCTTGAGGAGTTCGGCCTGTAATTTACTAAGGTTGCTTCGTGTTGAAATGCCATTTCTTACCGCCGATTCTACTTGTTGAATGCCATTTTCTATATCAGCCCTCATCAGGCTCGTCTGTTTTATTTGAGCATCAACCAATAGACTACCAAAGAATAGCTGTGTGATCCGTTCGCGGAGTTTGTAAAGTTCCACTTCAATCTTCTGTGATTTGACCTTATTAGTTGCTTCTATCAACTTATGCTGATCCTTGACGAAGAACATATCTGTTAAAGCTTGATTCACTTCAGCGTACGCTTTGTATTGATCCTTAGAGAGACTAGGAATACTGACCGATGGGATAGCAATAGGTACCTTGGTTACATCCGACTGATAAGTAGCCGAACCATTGATGGAGAATTGGGGGAGGTATGCCTTATTGGCATTGTCAATTGAAAAATCTTTTGATTGCTGCAACAGCCCTAACTGTTTTATCAGCGGGAAATTTCGCTTGGCCATTTCAACGCACGAGTCTAGTTGTAGACGGTGCAAATGTTGTGCAACGACTGTTGATGACACGAGGCACAGCATGTAAGCGATGATAAATGATCTTAATAATATTATTCGTCTCATGTTTAAAAATGTTTAATCATTTGATTAAATTAAGTGCAAAAGAAAAGACCTACGGTCTAATCATACTTTTTACCCACTGTGGGATTAAAGCCTTTCTTTCATTCATCATATCTTGGAACTGCTTTTCTTTTGTTCCCGTGACATTCTCGAAAATAGGCTTCGCAATGAAAGGGAAGATGATAAAACCCATTAGGTTTAATAATAACTGTAAAGGGTTCGTATCGCTGATCTCATTTCGCTCCTTTTTCTCTAGGAATTGCTTGTAAAATACTGACTGCAATACCATGTTTTTGATAGGGATTTTATTGGCGAAGTTCTCCGGATTGTTTCGAACGGCTGATATAATGAATAAAGGAATATCTGGTTCATTGCTTAGAAAATCAATGTAACGAGTCGCCAATGCCTCTATTTTCTCTTCAAAACTACTGTTCTCATCATGGAAAACAATCCCTAAGGTGTTCATGAAATTAAAGAGCGTCTCGAAGGTGATGATCTCAAACAACTTCTCTTTGCTTTTGAAGTAGTAATTCAATAAAGCCAAATTAAGTCCCGCTTCCTCCGCAATATCGCGCGTGCGGGTCGCGGCATAGCCTTTCTGATGGAACACCTTACGAGCGGCTTCCTTAATGATACTTTCTGTCGAGCTGTCCAATTCTTTCTTCGGTCTCCCTTTTGCCATGATGATTTCTCTAATTTGAAAGTAAAGGTAAGACAGGTGTGTTATATTTCAAAATTTAATTAATCATGTGATTAAATATATCAACAAAAAAAGGGAAAACCCTTACGAGTTTTCCCTTTCTTCTTTTCAATAAACCTTACACTGTAGGTTTATCCATTTCCTTTCCGAAGTTATAGCTTGCAAATCTTCCGGCGTCTTTAGGGTTTACAAGATCAGTTTCCTTGTCGCCCCAAGGCCAGCCGCCAAATTCGGTGACTTGGTACTCGCGGAATGCATCTTGCAGTTCTTGCTGTGTATTCATAACGAATGGACCATATGCTGCTACCGGCTCATTGATAGGCTCTCCTTCTAAGATCAAGAATTGGGCTCTGTTGTCGCCATTTTTAATGATGATTTCCTCGCCGCCATCTAAATCTGCTAAGTGATTGCTCTTCATTTTATAAGTATCTACTTCGATCGTGCCAGCGCCGTCGTAGAACAGTACGAACCTGTTCATTGTGCTGGATACTGCCGGAAGTACGAATTCAGTATTCGGATCCATATCCACCAATGCTACTCCGACGTGGTTATTAGGGTCTGCCGCCCATGAATGGGTCAATGCTCCACTATCTTTTGTTCCGGCATATTCGCCCAAAATAACCTTAACAGTTACTTTCTTTCCATCTCCTTGTTCAACAACAGCCGTAGGAATCTTCTCTGCCCAAAGCATCTTATAGTTCGGATCGGTCAATTTGTTTTTACCCGGAAGATTCAACCATATCTGAAACAAACGCAAAGGGTTTGGTTTATCCTCATGAATCAATGGGAACATCTCTGCATGAAGTACGCCCGAGCCCGCACTCATCAACTGCACGTCACCCTGTCCATAACGCCCTTTAGATCCTTTAGAATCAAAGTGGTCAGCATAGCCCTCTGGGATAATCGTAATAATCTCGAATCCCCTGTGTGGGTGATGTGGGAAGCCGGGAATATTTTCCCCGTGATACATGCGCCATTCGTTTTTATTATCAAAGTCGCTTCCAATATTACGACCTGCCAAGGAAACCTTCGGTCCAAATTTTCCGTTACCCTCTGGGTATTTATCAAAGTGATAAGCGCCCATGATATATGGATCACGTATTGGTAATCTACCTTCGATTTTGCTGATATTTTTTACTTTCATGATTTTCTCCTTTTTCTAATCTATTGTACAAATGTAAAGCCATCGCGCGTCGAAATGGCATTGAGTAACCCATCGGTAACTAGTTAACTATTGGTAACTTAATCGTTAAACCATCGTCAGAGGGCCTAATAGTTTCGCAATGGTTGACAAACCGATAAAGCTCATTGCCAATATGACAGCTTTCGCCAACCCTTCCTATAGAAAAACTAAATACCGTCAGATTTGTTCAATAAGAAACGTAGATAATGAAGAATGTATACTAGCCTTCCTATTGATGGAAGCTAAAAAGGAGAACAATTATGGAAGAGAACAAAGAATACAACGAAAAGAAGCCACTAGAGGATCAGAACGTACCTGAAGTGGTGAAAGAAGAAAAAGATGATGCACCTGCGGGGCGCAATATTTGGCGATCCATCATCATTGCTATTATTATTATGGCCATTGTATATTTTATTTATGTACAGATGCGCGATGGTGCGTGGTAGTATAAAATAAGTAGAGTAATGGTCTAAATTCATCAGGAGGGCTTGTTACGCGAGTCTCTTGAGTGAGTTTAATCAAGCTTATAATAACAGATTTAATTTAGCGCAGTGATTCTAACGAAATCCTGCGCTTTTATAAATTTAAGCCTCGCGGTCTTCCTCAAATGTCGACATCGCGACGCGTATCAAAACATGCTGTAATAAATATTGGGTATCATATTTTAACTACAAAATAAACTATTCAATTCGATTGTTACCGTCGTCATTTTGAATTGCTTCAGATTACCGTAGTATTGTTAATCCCTGAAGGGAACAATCTAATAGATTATCTCAAGCAATTCTACTTATGAATAAGATTATTACCGCGTTTTTTATTTTCAGTTTGTTTTTATTTCTTGTAATAAAGAAGAACCTATTATACCTGTTAAAACCTCGAACATTACGGGCACTTGGAAATTGAGCCATTCGCATTTGATTTTCGAAAAGGATACGATCACTCAGCAAGACGTCGATGAAAACCGTATTACCTTTCGCGCTGGAGAATTATACAGTATGTCGGGATATGAGGACGTCATTATCAATGGCAAGGAAGTTAGGCAATTGACGACAGAAACTGGAACCTATAGGTTTCTCGAGGGTTTGTCCATATTTGAACTGAAAAGTTTTGAAGGAAACACAACAACTTTCTCCTGCATAGAGTCAAATGGAAGCTCCTTCGTTATCAAACTTGAAGAAGAGGGGTTGATTGTTCAGTTCCATTTTTTCAAAGAAAAATAGCCTATTACCGTTTAACACCATACATCAAGATGCGTTTGAATGGATAAATCGCAGGGAATCGCTCGTAGTGGTCTTCAATAAGAGCAATAAATGAATCTTGCAACAAAGCTTGCTTTTTATCGTCCAATCTTTCCATATAGGGAACGAGGGTAGATCCAGATATAAAGTCGTATAGATCTTTTGCAGTTTCCGCGATAATAGGATAGGTGCGAATGCTGATATTGATATCACTTAATCCATTGTCAAAGAGAATTTGCGTGTATTCGTCTAGCGTCAATACAGGAGATAATCTTCTGAAACCATCTAATTCTTTTTGGAAGGGTTCTGCCTGAACGAGCTGATCCAATAGCATATTCAAGGTATTGTCTTTCTGCATGGGCATCTGCACCGCAAATTGACCATCCCTATTAAGCTTAGAAATTAACGCAGGAAACAACTTGTTATGATCGTCTACCCATTGCAACGCTGCGTTGCTAAAGATCAAATCCCAACGACTTTCATCAGCCACAAAGGAATCTATATCCTGTTGTTTGAAACTTAATCGATCGTTCGATAATTCCTTGGCTTCAGAAAGCATCTCTGTAGAGGAATCAATCCCTAGAAAACTGGTATGTTTAAATTTTTGCGATAATAAAAGCGTTTGCTCGCCGGTTCCACAGCCCACATCGACCGCTTTAGAGTGATGGTCATCGATGAGCAAGTCCGATAAATCATAGAAGGGTTTATAGCGAATTTCTTTATATTGATTGTAAACTTCCGGATTCCAAGGCATAATAATCTTTTTTCCTAAATTCGAGCCAAACACGTGCCATGATTTAGAAAACATCTGCATATATCGTACTTTTAGTTCATGATAAATAAGGCAATCGCCATAAAGGATAAAACAGACCCCTCGAAATTGCTTAAAGTAGCGCTATTCGATCAGAAGAAGTGCATAACCAAGCCACATAAGCATAACGGCTATTTGGAGCTTGTGCTATTAGAACGAACGCTGGGAAAGCATTATATCGATGGGCATGAAATACAAGTCAAAGCGCCCTGTTTATTGATTATCCGTAAAGATAATGTACATCACTGGGAACTGAGCGAACCGGTGGAGGGCTATGTCCTGTTATTAAAGCGTCAATTTGTAGAGGAAAGTTTGGATTTGGAAATCCGAAGGTTAATCGATGAATTGGAGGATATGAATACCATTAATTTTAAAGACATCTCTACGCTTCATTCCCTGTTTTCCTTGCTGCTGACAGAGGAACATCGAACAGTACAAGAAGCACTACTGAAAGCAATCCTAGCGAAATCTGTACAGCAAATAGCTACGGAAAACCCTATAAAAATTAAATCGAAAAACCTATTTCTACAGTTTACCGATGTCCTGAATAAAGAAAAGCAGGTCCTGAACAATGTTGCATATTATGCTGGCTTGCTCCACACCAGTCCACAAAACTTGAATGCTGCATGCCAAAAATATGCGGATAAATCCGCTTCTGAAATATTGTCCAGCTATATTAGCTCTGAGGCCAAGCGTTTGCTGTTTTACACGAACAAGACGGTAGCTGAAGTTGCTTTTGAATTAGGTTTTGCGGATCGATCCAATTTCTCTAAATATTTCAAACGAGTTGTCGGACTCACTCCGCAAAACTATCGGAAAATGACGGACTAGAATTCTTTTTCTCCGAATTCACTTTTCGGTAATTTAAGAACCTGATTTAAGCGTTGTAGATTGATATTGAGGTTTAGCAAAAACACGTTCTTCTCATAAATATAATTCGTCGTCGTGTAAAAATCCGGTGCAGATGTTGTGATTCGCTGTTCATTCACACCCCATTTCCCCAACTCGATGAATTGCCATTGTAGTTGTGCCGTCATTGCGCGCTTCCAGAAAGATTTACTAAGGTTGAAGTTTGGTGTGAGAAAACGAGAATCCATCCCTTGCACCGTAGGTCTTTCAGACAGATAATTGACCTGTAAACCCGCGCTCCAATTGTTGGGAAGGCTAGCCTGCACGCCTGCATTTATACTGTATACCCAGTCTTGATTGCTACGAACCTGCTCATAATCCAAAACCTTTCCAGTGATTTTGTAATTATAGAGATTGATCCCTCCATTAATTTGTAACCATTGAAATAACTTACCTTCACCGGCAAGCTCAACGCCTAGACGGTTAGCATAATCTGCATTAGTGAATACACGATGCAAGATGGTATCCGCATAAACCGAGTTTACCCTTTGAATGGGGTTCTTGCTATGCTGAAAATAAGCATTCATAAATAAAGACCCCTTGTTCAGTTTTTTTACCAGACCGGTTTCCGCTTGGCTAATGAATTCTGGCAGCAATTCTGGATCCCCCTGTTCCAAAGTTTCCGAGTGTTCACGCTCGGGAATGGGGTTTAGCTCGAAGTTGTTATTCCTTTGCACACGGCGCGAGGCGGCCATCTTCCATGACCAGCCTTCGCCCAAATCGCGCATTAAATTAATCGATGGGTATAGCTGGTGAATCGAGTAGGGGAAAGACTCCTGCGTATGGAGCAAAATCAAGTCTCGCTGATAGTATTCATAGCGCAAGCCTAAGGAAAGACTGAGCTTATCGAATTTTTGATCGTATTGTGAATAGACTGCATGTACCGTATTGCTCGCTTTCATCTTTCCGGAGAATTCAGGTATCAAACTTAAATCTCTCTGATTCCGTTCAGCAGCATAATATTCAAAATTCCCATCCTGCTCATCTCTTCGTAGTTGATAACCGCTATTGATTTTTGCATTGCCTATGCCCCATTGGTGATTGGCTGATAGACGAAGCCCTTTCAATGGGTTTGTATACTTGTTGTAGGTCCGCTGTATGGTATCGATTTGATTTTCTATATTATTGTTCTTTGTCGAACCGTAGATGTCGGCGTACTCATAAATTGCACCGAGCTGCAGACTATGCGCCGGATTTATTTTCCATGTATAGGCCAGATCTAGCAGATAGAATTTACCCTGTTTGTTTTGTAGGTTAGGATTAAAATAATCTAATGTAGATATCGTTTCACCGGTTGAAGGAACAATGCTTCTATTGTTATAATATATATCAGCAACGCGGTCTTGAAACCTACGCGACGCTAACGCGCCCAAGCTAAGCTGATGTCGCTCATTAAGTTCATACCCTGCATTTAAGCGCAATCCATAATTGTATTTGTCAAAGCTCCGCTCGCCTTTGGAAGGAAAGAAAGTCTGCTTATCGCCTATAATTGTATTTACATCGCCGTCTCTAAATCCCGCATTATCATTACGCAGATAGTTTGCCGATGCACTAAGTTCTAATTTGTCTTTTCTATATTGGAAAGCAACATCCGCACTGTAGCGTTGTTGTTTTTTTAAATTGTCGTAATCGTCGATACTCGGTAAACCGCCTTGTAAATTCATCACCCAAGCAAAGCCGGAGCCTACGGATTTCTTCGTCTTTATATTGATAATTCCGCCTTTTCCGTCCGGATCGTATTGTGCCGTCGGACTACTGATAAATTCCACTTCACTAACGTCATTTGCTGCAATTTGCGTTAGAATTGTCGCCGGATCAACAAGGGAAGGCTTCCCATTTACTAAAACTAGAATACCTGAATTTCCACGAACAGATATATTGCCAGCAGCATCAACGGCCGCTGCAGGCAGGTTCTTTACAATGTCTAGCGCAGTTCCGCCTACCGCATTTTTGTATTGATTCGCTTGATATACTTGTCGGTCAGCGCTATGTTTCTGTGCTGCTGTTTGGCCTTCTATATGCACTGTTTCGAGCGTTTCGCTGTCAGCCGATAATAGAATAGGCTGAAGATTTACCTGTTTCTGACCGCTAAGATCTATAGCCAATTGCCTTTGTTTATAACCCAAAGATTTGACTTGAAGATAATACTGCTGAGCATTTAAATTAGCAAAAACAAAACGCCCATTAGCATCTGTCATCTCCCCCTCAACAATTTGATTTTTTTCGTCAATTACCGCAATGCTAACGTATGCGAGTGGCTGTTTGGATAGGGAGTCTTGAATAGTTCCGCTGAGCTTGCTGTTTTGAGCGTGAGCAATAGCAGTAAGCAATAATAGGCTGAAAAGCAGTAATGTTTTTTGCACAGGTGTAAGTCTTTTGTACAAAAATAGAAAAGTATCAATCAGCTAGGTAGGGAATTTTAGAATGTACTATTTTATTTTCAAATCAACCCTTTTTTAGATATGAGATGTAAGACATTAGATATTAGAGTATGGTCGCTAGTTGTGAATAGGAAAGGAGGGGTTTAATGATAGTCAGGATGTTTTGTCTTGAACAAGGAAAGGAAGGAGAAAAGGAGAACCAGGATCCTGCTATTCATCCTTGCTTTCGTGGTTCAAGACAAAAGTGTAAGTATGCTTGATCCTGCTCATCAATTCATCCTTCCTTTCCTGGTTCAAGACAAAAGCGTAAGTATGCTTGATCCTGCTCATCCTTGCATCCTTCCTTTCCTGGTTCAAAGACAATCTTTAAATCGCTTCTTTATTTGACCCCTTCCATACCTCAATCATAGCCGCTCCAGAAGGGTTTTGATTGGGATATGAAAGGGTTTTGAATTGGGTTTACAATGGGTTTGAGTGGAACCAGGTATTAGCTATTTGCGAGGAAGGGATGGGACAAAAAAAGGCTACCCACAATCGGTGGATAGCCTTTTCTAGATGTTTGTCTGTTTACTTCTTGAGGTGTAGATCGAAGTATTTAGCGATTTTATCGTACATATGGATTCTATCTTTTCCCATTACGTTGTGTTCGTGGGTAGGATAAAGGAAGTAATCCACTTGTTTTCCGGCTTCTATACATTTTTGTACAAAATCCATAATATGTTGCTGTACTACGACCGGATCCTGCGCACCATGAATGATCAATAGGTGACCGTTCAACTTATCTGATTTATTTAACAAGGAAGTCTTCTCGTAGCCTTCAGGGTTCTCCTGTGGAGTATCCATATAACGCTCGCCATACATGATTTCGTAATATTTCCAGTCCATTACTGGTCCTCCGGCTACAGCCGCTTTGAAGATATCGTTATGTTTGGTCATCAAAGAGCTGGTCATAAAACCACCGTAACTCCATCCGAATATTCCCATGTTTTCAGTATCAACGTATGGTAGCGATTTCAGGTAGTTGATACCCACCAACTGATCTGCCATTTCGGCTTCGCCCAAGTTTCGGTGTGTTACTCTGGTGAAATCGCGTCCACGTGCATCTGATCCTCTGTTGTCTAGGGTAAAAACGATATAACCGTTTTGTGCCATATACATATCAAAATAACCGAGCCCCCCTAACCATCGGTCAGTTACCAATTGCGCATGTGATCCTCCATATAGGTAGACCATCACCGGATATTTCTTATTCTGATCGAAATTCAATGGGTAAGTAATACGTGCATTTAAAGGCGTCTGTCCATCTGGAGACGTGAATGATTTGAATTCTATATTTGGAAGATCGACTTTACCGTCGAAAGGATTGCTCGCTTGAAGAATTGAGCTGGCCTTATTTCCTTTTTTATTGATAACCTGAATCTTATTTGGAGTGCTCAAATTACTGTACTGGTCCAATACGTATTGTCCACTGCTGCTTACCGAAGCATTATGTACACCATTGGTTTCAGTTAATTGTGTAGTTTTCCCTGATTTGATATCAACTTCAAATAAGTGGCGTTCCATACCATTGTTCGTTGCTGCGACGTAATAGGCTTTATTGCCCTTGCTGTCGAAGCCCTGGAAATTGGTAACAACGACATCCTTATAACCAAGATTCCGGATTAGCTTTCCTTCAGTATCGTATAGGTAGAGAGCATTGAAACCGTCTTTATCGGTTTGATACAAGAACTGTTTTGGATTGTTCGGTAAGAAAACTAATGGCTGTTGAGGTTCGACCCATGTCGTTGATGATTCCTCGAAAAGAGTTTTTACAAATGCGCCAGTTTGTGCATTGTATTTATTCAATTTTAAATGATCTTGTCCGCGGTTCAATACACCCACATACACAAACTCGTTGC
This sequence comes from Sphingobacterium sp. UBA6645, assembly GCF_002455685.1. NCBI lineage: Bacteria > Pseudomonadati > Bacteroidota > Sphingobacteriia > Sphingobacteriales > Sphingobacteriaceae > Sphingobacterium > Sphingobacterium sp. UBA6645. The sequence goes on along the minus strand of NZ_DKLH01000059.1, from coordinate 39,968 downwards.
TTGGATCCCAGGTTACAATCGTTAAGTATTGTTCTTTCGGTTCGCCCGTTTGCAATTGTATATTTTTGTCAGTCTCCGTGTTGAATATTTGTAGCGTTACTTCCTCACTCTTCATTCCGGCCATTGGATAGCGGATATCTTTTACGGTCGCAACACGTGTATCCCATTGTGGTAATGGATACTTTGTAACCATGCTCTCATCCTTACGGTAATACAACAAAAGTTTATCATTTGGTGACCACCACATGCCCTTGTCAATACCGAATTCGTTACGGTGGACCTTATCTGTACCATTCACGATACCATCAACCGTGTCTTTTGTCACAATTACCTTCGTGCCATTTTGATCGATGATCTCAATATTATTGCCATTTAGGTAAGCTGTTTTAGATTGGGAATTGCTAGCAGTCGCTGATTCTAAATCATTCGGAACACTTGAAGCAACTTTTGCTTGTTTTTTTGAAAGGTCGTAATGGATGTTGTAGGCTTTTTTCTCCCCACTTACGTCGAAAGAAATCGTATTTGCATCTATCCAATCGTATGAAGTTGGAAATCGGCGCAATTCTATTTTATCCGAAGGAATAGCAGCAACAATAGCGCTTCGAAGGTCGGCTTTGCTGATAATTTGTTTTGCTTGCCAGTTGCTTTTGGCTTCGCGAATCAGTAAATTTTGATAAGTACTATCTAAACTCGAAAATGCATCGCTGTTCTTGACCCATTTAGAACCAGTGATAGTCTTTGGAGCGAATTTTCCAGGACCAAAGACTGTTTCGTCAATGGTTAGCTTTCGCTGTCCATAGGCTACCGATGAGCTTAATAGAAATAATATCAGTAGTTTTCTCATTTTAATTTTTTTTATGCTGACGAAATTAGGGATAAGTTTTTGGAAATGGGAGGGGAAAATTGAAAAGGCGGCGTCTATGGAAACTTTAACGTATGGATTGAATTGGATAGAAGTAAGGCGCTGTAATTATGTTTAAACCTTACCATTTTCTTTTCTAAAATATCTATATTTAAAAAATAAACTCGAGCTATTACACTAGCTTCGAGTCTATAATATACAGTCAACAACCTAATCACTTATAAAATCCAGAAAATGGCATCCTATTTCTTTAAAACCCTTGTGCTATTAATTTGTGTAGCGAGTTTTTATTCCTGTCAGCAAAAGCGGGACGGAGACCCTAAGATATTGGTGTTTACCACGTCTGATAAAGACAGTTCGAACGCGAATTCTGTAGGCGCTGCTGCGATCATGAAACTAGGGGTAGAACATAAATTTGACGTGGATACAACCTCCAATGCGGCTAGGTTTATTGAGGATTCCTTGAAAAACTACGCTGCGGTTGTGATGTTAAATACATCCGGAAATACTTTGGATAAATATCAGGAAGTAGCATTCGAGCGCTATATACAGGCAGGTGGCGGCGTCTTGGCCATTCAGTCTATAAAAGATACGGAAGTTGACTGGGGCTGGTATCAGCGCTTATTTTCATCTAATAATTCTGATGACTTATCTCAACAAGAAATAGAGGGAGGTCGCGTAGCTTCGCTACAAAAGAAGGAAGCTTATTCAAATTCCCTATTCTCTGATAAAAATTATATGAGTCAACTACTCCAGGGAATCGAATATGTGGTTGGTAAGAACTATGTCTTAGATTATAAAAAAGCTAAAGCGAAGCCCGTTCCTACAGATGCGGATTTCACAAAGGTCACCATGGCAAAAGGGGAGCTTTTTGAGCCTACGGAAATGGCTATTCTTCCTGACCTTTCTATTTTAATTGCGCAGCGTCGTGGAGAACTTTTATTGCTCGACCAAAAGACAAGTAAAGTGGAGCAGGTTGGCTTTTTAGATGTATATCATGAAACTGGAAACCCAAAGGTCAATGCAGAGGAAGGCTTTATGGGTTTGACACTAGACCCGGATTTTGAGAAGAACAATTATATCTATGCCTTTTATAGTCCGAAAGATACGTCGGTGAACCGACTTTCCAGATTCGTGTTCAAGGATAAGAAATTGGACATGAGTTCTGAAAAGGTTATCCTTCAGTTTTACTCACAGCGTTATATCTGTTGCCATACAGGAGGTTCTTTGGCTTTTGGAAAAAATCGCTTATTGTACATTTCCACGGGAGACAATTCTACTCCATTTAACGAAGAAGGGCAGAAATATGTGAGTGATGGTTACTCTCCAAAAGATTCGCGCGTTGGGCATGAGCAATATGATGTGCAAAGGACATCCGGAAATACCAATGATCTTCGCGGTAAGATTCTTAGGATCCGGATGAATGAGGACGGTAGTTATTCGATTCCTGAAGGAAATCTATTTAAAAAGGATCAGGCGAATACACGTCCCGAAATCTACGTCATGGGAAATAGAAATCCTTATCGCATTTCGGTTGACGCAAAGACAGGGTATCTGTATTGGGGGGAAGTAGGGCCGGATGCAAGCAAAGATTCCGTAGGGAGAGGACCTCGCGGCTACGATGAAGTCAACCAGGCACGTGAAGCAGGTTTCTTTGGCTGGCCATATTTCATTGGCAATAACTATGCTTATCATGCTCATGATTATGAAACAGGTGCGAAAGGTGCAGCGTTTGATCCCATGAAACCAGTAAATGAGTCGAGAAACAATACCGGATTAAAAGAATTGCCTGCTGCAAAGCCCGCATTTATATGGTATCCTTATGCCGATTCGCCTGAATTTCCGCAGCTTGGCAATGGAGGTCGCAATGCGGAGACCGGACCTGTTTATTACTCATCAATGTTTCCAAAGGAGACGCGCTATCCTGACTATTTCGATGGTAAACTATTTATTTATGATTGGATCAGAGGCTGGGTGATGTTGGTTTCCATGCAGCCGAACGGGGATTTTGACAAGATGGAGCCTTTCATCTCGAATATGAAATTAGCATCTCCAATCGATATGGAGGTTGGGCCTGATGGAAAAATCTATGTGTTAGAGTATGGTAGTGGTTGGTTCAGCAAGAACCCGGATGCCGCTGTTGCTCGATTTGACTATAAGGAAGGTTCTTCAAAGGGCGCGCAAAGCGGATCTACCAATGCAGGGGATGCAGCAAATCCTGTAGGACATCAGCAAGCGAATATTCCTCGTGGACAGAGCTTAATTGAAGCATCAGATTGTAAATCTTGTCATGCTATCGATAAGAAATCTGTGGGACCATCATATCAGGAAGTTGCGAAATATTATAAGGATAATAAAGATGCCGAAACTATCCTAGTGAAGAAGATAATGAATGGTGGTAGTGGGGTATGGGGCAAGGTGGCTATGGCTGCACACCCGAACCTGAAAGAAGAAGACGTGAAGGAGATGGTTGAATGGATATTAAAGCAATAATTCCATTTATATCTAGTTTACTTATTCGTTTCTTAGCTATTCTTCCAATGGCCATACAGAACTTTCATCTCTCAAATGGGGAGATGAAAGTTTTGTTTTCGTTCGTTGATTTCCTAAGTTTGGGAAGAATCGGTTTTATCAGATCGGTTTCAATTATTGACTAAATTTAGATGGAGGAAAAGAACATTCGCGAAGAGGATTTGGCTAATCTCATACGAGAGGGGAATGTTATGGCTTTTGAAATCGCCTTCAAGCAATTCCGTGAAATCTTATTTAAGCATGCTTTTTACGTTGTCAGGAACATGGATGAAGCTGAGGATGTGATTCAAGAGGTCTTTACAACGCTTTGGGAAAAGCGCGAGTCGATTCCTGCAGAAGCAAACCTTTCCAGTTATCTTTATCGCATGACACGGAATCGGGTACTGAATAAGCTCAGTCATCAGAAGGTGATGGATAATTATATTCAGCATGTTCTTGTTGAGCAGTCGGAACAGACTAGCAATAGTGACTTAGATCTTATTGGGAAAGAGTTGGCTGCGATTATCGAGTCTGAGATCGGCAAGCTTCCTGCTCGAATGCGTGAAGTTTTTAATTTAAGTCGAAATGAGGGCCTTAGTCATAAGGAAATTGCCGAGTTGTTGCAAATTTCGGAAGGTACATCTAAATTGCAGGTTTCCAAAGCTTTGGCAATTCTTAGACAGCGTGTTCTTAAAGCCGTTATTGTTCTTTTAGCGGGTTAATAAAAATTTATTTCATTTTCTTATATATCCTTCGGCTGGGTTAGCTGTCTTTATGATACTAGGCAATTAAAAAATAACCATGCTACCTGAAGAGATAAAGAATTTAATTGGCAAATACCAAGCGCGTACAATATCCAAAAACGAGCAAGAACAGCTATTTCGTTGGTATAACGAACAAGCTAAATCTGCAACCAGTATGGACGATGCAGATATGCATATTCGTTTGGAAAGGATCGCTGGACAATTGCCTGCGTTGAATACGAAGCTGGTTCGTCAAATTTCCTGGATTAAATGGGCAGCTGCAGCCATAATTACCATGGCGGTGGGTTTGGCGATCTATACTTCTCAACAAAAAGACATTCCTTTAGACATTGTTATTCAAGCAGACTCTACAAAAGGAGCGGAGTTGGTATTGGCTACCGGTAAAGTAATTTCCCTTAATGAGGTCGGTCAAGGTGATACCATCGATGCTGATGGCAGCAAGCTTTTTAAGACGAGTGATGGTTATATCGCATATAGTTTTGATGGCGATATAAATGAGGCTAACCAGAATTACAGCTTCCGGACCCCGGTGGGTACAGAAACTAAAATATTACTGCCTGATGGTACTCGGGTTTGGTTAAATGCGGCGTCGGAGTTGAGTTTTAAAAAACAATGGGCCGTGGAAAACCGAGAAGTATATTTGAAGGGCGAGGCTTATTTTGAGGTTAGCAAACAAAGAAACCCGCAGGGTCTATTGTATACCCCTTTTAAAGTTTATTCTGCCGGTCAGGCAGTAGAAGTGCTTGGCACAAAGTTCCGCATACAAAACTATCAAGAGGAAGCGTGGAGTACAACGAGCCTGTTCGAAGGTTCCGTAAAGCTAGAGATATTAGCGTCAAATAAGCAAGTAGATAAAGCCGTGATCTTAAAGCCTGGGCAGCAAGGGTTATTCAACAGAGATAGCAGACTGTTAGATTTTAAAAATATTATCGAGGATGCGCCGCAAAGTTGGCGGGACGGATATTTCAGTTTCCATGGCGAAAACTTAAGGGAAGTTTGTGCGCAACTAGCACGTTGGTATCCGGTTACCTTTGATATAGATGCTGATCTGCCGAAAGGCGAATATCACGGTGATATTCCTAAAACTTATTCGCTCAATGAGGTATTAGATATCCTGGTCGATAAGAACATGAATTATAGATTCTCTAATGAAAATAACCAAATAAAAGTACGCTTAAACCAAGAAAAGAAATAACCAATTTTTTATGAAGCATTTTATTAATTACAAAACCTGGGGAGGTTTAGACTATCTCTTTGTCAAAAAAATTGCCGTAGTGCTGCTAATTGTTTGTCTGATTCATAGTAATTCAGCATTAGCATTTGGGCAGGATTTGAAAGTTCATGCGAAGCAAGAACGACTGAGCCAAATATTTGAAAAACTCAAGAAAGAAATGGATACCATTTCTTTTGGGAGGGTAAGGACTTCTCAAATACGCTAGTTGATGTTTCTGTCGTTGGTAATATCGACGAAGTACTGGCGGCTTTGTTTAAAAACCTGCCGGTTGAATACAGACTGCACAAGAAAACGGTAATTATTCGTGTAGATAATGCGAAGTTATCTCAAACAGCAAACTCGCAGCAGCAGATTGTTAGAGGTCGTGTAATCGACGAAGAGGGGAATCCGATGGTCGGCGCAACGGTGCGATATAGCCATTCGGGAACCTATCATACGCTAGCTACAGGTTCAAAGGGTGAATTCGAGTTTCCTTCAAACTCGTTCCCTGTACATATTATGATCACAAGCTTGGGTTTTAGACCTCAAGAGTATAGTATAGCCTCTGCTAATGATTCGAATCTGATACAATTGCTTAGAAATAATGAAGTAATCGAAGATATCGATATTGTCTATACGGGTTATCAGGCGCTAAAAAAGGAAAGCTCTTCGGGTTCCAGCAGTGGTATTTCAAAGGAATTCATTCAGGAAAGAAATAACAATTCACTAGATAAAATTCTAGAAAATGCGGTTCCGGGGCTTAACACCTATACTACACCTGATGGAAAAATGGATATGCGTGTTCGTGGGGGTAGTTCCTTACGTGCCGGCACAAATCCGTTGATAGTAGTGGATGGGTTTCCAAGTGAAATTATGCCTGATGTGAATGAAATCGAGAATATTACAGTGTTAAAGGATGCAGCGGCTGCTGCGATCTGGGGTTCTCAGGCTGCGAATGGGGTCATCGTTATCACGACGAGTAAAGGAAAAGCTGGGAAACCTGTAATCCAATATTCTGGAAATTTGAGGGTAGAGTCTAGACCTGATTATTCCGCATTGCAAAGAGCAAGTTCAGCGGATGTTATCGACTATGAAAAGGAACAATATGACAAGGGTTATATCATGGCCGGCATTTTCGATAATTCTTCGGGTGGATATTCGCAATCCATAGGAATTTTTAATGATTTCGATCGTAAGGATATTGATTTAGCGGAGCGCGATAGACGATTGGGCCTATTAGCGGGATTAGATAATCAATCGCAAGTAAATGATTTATTGTTGCGTCAAGCAATCAATCAGAAGCACTTTTTATCCATCAGCGGCGGTTCAGATAGATTCAACTATTATTCTGGCTTTAATTTCGAGCAGGATTTAGCGGGAACAAAAGGTACACAAGCAAAGAGTACTTTGGTGACCAATAGATTGTCATACCATTTGGCCGACTTTCTGACGCTGCGTAGTAACATATCGATGGACTATAACTGGGGGAATCAGGGTGTTAGTAATTTAGAAAGCAATATTCGAGCCTTGCAACCGTATCAAATGATACAGGATGAACAAGGTAATCCTATCAATAATTATTTCGGCTACAATAAGATTGAAAACGACCGTTTAATGGGCCTAGGGTATTTGGATAATGGGGTGAATTTATTGACAGATAATAACCTGGCGAACAATAAATCGACCGGATTTGGTATTCGTAGTATTTTCGGAATGGATTGGAAGCTGATGAAAGGCCTGCGATTGACGAATGATTTAGTTTATGAACGTCTGAACGGCAGACAGCGTAATCTTTATAATCAAGAATCTTATTTTACGAGAAGCTTAGTTAATAGATTTACGGCTTACGATGATGCTGTGGGAGATTATGTGAAATATATTCCATATGGTGATGTATTAGACTTAAATTATACTAACACCAAGCGTATGGCTTCGCGTAATCAATTGAACTATGAAAACACGTTTGCCGAGCGCCATTATTTGAATGTAATTGCTGGGGCGGATATTAGTAAGCGAATCGCCGACGGTGGAATCCAGCGAATGTTAGGGTTTAATGATGAGCTATACAGTTCGCAGGATCGACGCGAAGAAACTTGCGTTGGGTGTCAGAGATTGGGAAGGATTAACCCAACGTTATGTTGCCGCAGATTATAATAAATTAAGCTATTTTGAAAATAGAGAGTATTCTTTTTATTCATCCTTAGCCTATACTTATGATCGTCGATATACCTTTACAGGTAGTTATAGAAATGATTATTCGAATTTATTTGGTGCAGACCCTAAGCTCAGAAGAACGCCACTATGGAGCGTAGGAGGTAAATGGTTATTGCACAACGAAGCTTTCTTTAACAATGAATGGATTTCAGAATTGAGTCTTCGTTCGACTATTGGTGTTACGGGTAATTTCGACCGGAACAATTCAACAACTACCTTTTTGACAGCGACACGCTTTTTTAACAATATTGCTGATGATTTTGTTGCGCGGCTTCAAACTCCTCCAAACCCTAAGCTACGTTGGGAGAGTTCGCGTACCTTCAATGCTGGTTTAGATCTAGGCCTTTTAGCAAATCGTTTTGTAGTCAATGTAGATTATTATAACAAGTTTAGCTATGACTTACTCGGAAGTCAGGAGCTGGACCCTACAGTTGGTTTAACGAATGCCTATGTTAATGCTGCAGAATTATCGAATAAGGGTATTGAGTTTGGTATTCAAGCAAATATTCTACAAAACCGTCCATTCGAATGGTCGAGCCAATTGAATCTTGCTTATAATAAAAGCAAAGTAATATCTAATAAAATTACTGATACCAATCCGAGGCTAAATCGTCCAAGAGATGTAGTCCCATTCTTAGAAGGATATGAAAGGGAGTCGCTATGGAGTTATCGCTGGGCAGGATTGGACGAAAAAGGGAGGCCACAGACTTACGGTGCTGACGGCGAAAAAGTCCTTGTGCCAGTGGAAGAATCTTTAGAATTGAATGGTACAACAAGGCCTCGCTATAGCGGATCGTTTAATAACACGTTGAGATATAAAGGATTTAACCTATCTATCTTTACCGTATTTAACTTAGGACAAGTTGCTCGCATGGAAATGCCAGAGATGTATGGTTATGTATGGGATAGCTCTTATAATAATAAAATCGCCAAACGTTGGAGACAACCGGGTGATGAGCATAAGACTGATATTCCGGCCATCCCTTTAATGGAAGACTTTTTTGAACTCGCGGATGACTATAGCCGATTGGCGACTCTTTCCAGCAACTCTGTTTTCGATGCTTCTTTCCTACGGGTAAGAGAAATCCAGTTAGGTTATACCTTAATCGATTCTCAATTTTTAAAAAGCTTGCCTTTCAAATCTGTTCGTGCGGTAATGCAAGTGAATAATGTGTTCCTATGGAAAGCAAACAAATCGGGGCTTGATCCCGAGGCTGTTGTAAGTAGAATGTACTATTTACCGGAGCCAATGGTTTATACATTTGGACTTAACCTAACCCTTTAATTTTGCCTAAGATGAAAAGAATATATTTAGCATTCGTAATTCTGGTTGCTTCGTTAAGTAGTTGCCAAAAATACCTAGACATCCGTCCTAAAGGGAAATTTATTCCTCAGACAATCCAAGACTATGAAGAGTTGTCATCAAATCCATCGTATGCAGGAAATGGCAATGCGTATTTAGAACGTCTTTCCGACGGGATTTATCTCGCGCAGTCCACTGTAAATAGTGGGATGAACGGAGCAGGTTCAAAGACCTATATCTGGGCAGCGGAGTATTACCTAGAGACGGAGAGCGACCGTACATGGAATGATAACTATAATAATATTTTCAACGCAAATATCATCTTGCAAGAGATTGATGGCGTTGAAGATGGAACGCAAGAGCGTAAGAATGTGGTTAGAGGGAATGCTCTTTGCAATCGTGCACAGGCATACATGAATCTTATACTTTTTTACGCGCCTACTTACAATGAAAGCACAGCGGCTTCAGACCTTGGGGTACCCTTAATAACGATTCCAGACTTGGAAGCGAAGTCTAGCAGAGCTTCGGTAAAAGAAGTGTATGACCAAATTCTTAGCGATCTAACGACCGCATTGCCTCTTCTTCCGGATGAACCTAAGAACGTATATCGTCAAAGTAAAGGCGTTGCGAACGGGCTACTTGCACGTCTGTATCTTTATAAGGGACAGTATGAAAAGGCATTGGCCCATGCCAATGAAGCATTGAAAACAAACAGTACTATTTTCGATTTCAATGAGTATAGATTTATTAATCCAGATCGTCCTGCTTTAGGTATTGCTAATCGTGCGCTCGCGCAAGTACATCCGGAAATGATTTCCTATATGACCACTTCATTTGGTACTATTTTGAGCAACAGTTTCATCGATCCTGATTTGTTAAATCAATTCGATCCGAAGGATCTTCGACTTAAATTCGGCTGGTCAAAAACAGACCGTACTGGTGTTCCGGTTAAAGAACCCTATCCACAATATATCAATGCTGACTTGAACTATAATATCGCTGTTCCGGAGATGATGTTAATTGTTGCGGAATGCCATGCCAGATTAAATCAAAAAGATCAGGCGCTCAAGTTGCTAAATACGTTGAGGAAAAAGCGGTTTGCTCTTGAGGACTTTAAAGAACTTCAAGCCGCAACTGCTGAAGACGCATTGAAAATGGTGATCAAGGAGCGTAGAATGGAGTTGTTCGGTAAAGGCTTACGTTGGTTTGATATGAAGCGTCTGGACAAGGATCCGCGTTTTGCAAAGACTTATAAGCGTGCTAATACAGAACAATCTTATACGCTGGCTCCGGGCTCCTCACATTTCGTTGCTCAGATTCCAGGCTTGGTGATGAAGTTGAACCCTAATATTGTTCCAAATCCTAGATAAGCAGATATGAGGAAACCTAGATTAGTGCTGTTCTGGTTATGCATTCATTTGATTCCACTTGCTACAATAGCACAAGGGAACTATCAAATTAATGGACAGATTATTAGTGATAAAAATATTGCTCGTGCTTATCTCTATACCTTCAATAAAGGTCGGGAATTGTTGGACTCTGCAGAGGTTAAGGACAATGCGTTTCAATTCAGCGGTCAAGTAGATAAGATTCAAGCGGCGAGCATTGGCTTGGAAGGATCGAAGCGTTCAGTTCATTTCATTTTAGAACCGGCGCAGATGCAGGTACGACTACAGGAAGACTGGAATCAGCCTAGTACGGTGATTGGTGGAATTCAGAATGCGATTAAGAAGGGATATGAACTTGATATTGCGAGTTTTCAAGATAGTATGAGGGCGCTTGGTGCCGCATATGAACATGCCGACGAAGACGGTAAAGTAAAGTTAGGCATGCAAATGCAAGTTTGGAATCAGAAGGTCGACTCTGTTCGTAAAGATTATTTAAGAGCGCATCCTGCTTCCTTAGCTGTATTAGATATCTATCGACCATATATTCCGGGTATGAACTATGTCGAGCTTCAGGAATTAGTTAATCGATTCGACAGTGGGTTGGCCTATGCACCGGTCTATCAGGAGCTATTAGGGATTTATGAACGTAAGAAAGAACGAAATTTAGTGGGTAAGCAAGCTCCTGCGATCCATAGTAAAACGATTGGGGGAAAGACTTTCGATTTAACCTCACTAAAGGGGAAGACTGTGCTGATTGATTTCTGGGCTTCATGGTGTGCTCCCTGCCGTATTGCGAATCGAAAACTTGTGCCGACCTATGAGAAATATCGTTCAAAGGGTTTTGAAATCGTGTCGGTCTCGATGGATGACAAGGACCATTTGTGGAAGGCTGCAGTTGAGAAGGACGGTATTCCTTGGATTCAGGTTGCAGACTTAATTGATTTAAAATCGAATAAGGCGGCTGCGGCCTATCATGTTGAGCAGTTGCCGACATTGTTCTTAATTGATGAGAATGGTATCGTGGTTAAACAGAACATGAATCACGAAGAACTTTTAGAATTTTTAAAATTGAAGTATGATAAATAAACGATCTATTATATTCGGTTTATTGGGTCTTGCACTTTTTACGAATGTGCATGGCCAAGAGAAATTAGTGGAAATTAGCGGACGAATTAAGGGTATTGGCAATGGTGAGATTCGAGTGTTAGACCCTGTTAAAGGCGAGATTAAACGCTTCCATGCGACTCAGGATAATTTTAAGATCGAGGTGCCTTTGCACACGAACGACCAACGATTCTTTACCATGCATTTGCCTTCATTAGGTGATATGGGGCCGTCGATGAAAACACCTGCATTATTTTTTATGGTCGACAATGACCCCATCAATATCCAAGCGCATATTGAAGAGGGGAGTGTGAAGACTGATACCATCAATGGAGCGAATGATTTTAACGCTTTTAATGCGACTTACAAGCAGTTGAAGAGCACGGGAGAGCTGATGCTTGTTACTGAAGAGTATAATAAAGCATTTAATGCTTATAACAACGTCGCAAAAACAGAGGAGAATCTCGCAGCATTGAAGGCTGTGGGTGACAAGATTGAAGCAATTTATTCGGATCAACAAAAGGAAATTACGGAACTTATTGCATCGAATCCAAAGTCTTTGACTGTTGCAACCTTAGCGAGTCAATATACCGCCCCGGAAATGACACCGGACGCCATTTCAACATTTCTTTCTCAATTCGATAAGGGAGTGATAGCGCAAAGTTTTTATTTGAAAGAGCTGCAAAACAAGTTAGCAAAGGTTAGTCAGTTGGAAGTAGGTCAACAGGCTCCGGATTTTACAATAAAAGGAGCCGATCAGAAAGCTATTAAGTTGAGTGATTTTAAAGGCAAGTATGTTTTATTAGACTTTTGGGCTTCTTGGTGTGGTCCTTGCCGACGCGAGATGCCTCATGTGAAAGCTGCCTACGAGCAATTTAAAGGAAATAACTTTCAGGTTTTTGCTGTTTCGATCGATAGTGATGCTGCAGCTTGGAAGAAAGCGTTGGAAGAGGATAATATGCCATTTGTTCATGCGTTGGATGTGAAAGGAAAGCAAAGCGTTGGTGATTTATATATGGTGAGAGCAATTCCAACGAACTTCTTGATAGATTCAACGGGTAAGATTATTGCGAAGAATCTGAGAGGCGAGGAGCTTAGTAAATTTTTGGAGAGTCGGTTGTAGGCTAGGCGGGATGTGTTTTTTTCGAACCTTTGGTTTAAAAAACGAATTTGGTCGGAACCAGGAAAGGAAAGATGCGAGGATTGACAAGATCGGATGTCAATCTTCGCATCTTTCCTTTCTTGGTTTCAAGACAAGCAATCGATACTGCAATCCTGAACTTCTGATCTGAAAGCAATACTCTCTCCCTTCTAGTACCAGATTCACCTAAAGTGTACACATCAAAAATCAAAAGGAGAAACCCTCATTTATTGGCTGACTTTTTGCTAAAATTCATCAGTCGGTGATTAAAAATTATACTTTTATATCTTACTTTGGTTAGATATCTTAAAGCTTGATTTGTTCACTGAATTTGATGGTTTCAAAAATATCGGATATATAAAATGACAATGGTGGTGAAACGAACGATTGATAATAATTATAAAAAATATATTTTAACAGGCGTTTTCTCAACGTTAATTTTGGTCGGTTATGCTCAGGAAGAGAAGAAGCAACCGAACAAGAATGAGCACGCAAGCGAGCAAGTCGATCGAACGCAAACCCGTGTAATGGACTCTATTGAAGTGGTTCGAGAATATCGTCCTATTCTTGCTGATGCGGTAAAGATTCGAAGAACTCCTGATATGAAAATTGATCGGGCTACACTTGCACAAGAATTACGCGAAATTGCAGCAAGCATGTACTTTGCACGAAATAATTATAAACAACCTTATCACAGCCCCCTTCCACAACGGTATCCGAATGCCTCCCGCGACAATATTGATAATAACAGGATCGGTATTATTGCATATTTAGCTGGTGAGTATGAGCGAGCAGCATCTATTTTAAGTAAGGTGCAACCTACAGACGCCTTCTATCAGAGTTCACTGATTGGGCTAGGGAACATCGCGTTGAAGAATGGGGATAAGCAAGCTGCTTTGGCGGCATTTCAAAAAGCAGCCCAATTGAATTACGATCAAGAAGTGAAAGCTGATGGTTTATTCAATTATGGCAAAATATTATACGAGTTAGATTCTGTTCGAGATGCCTTGCAACCACTGCAGGAATATATAGCGTTAAATTTTAAAGACCAAAGCTCCGAACAAGGGAAAGAAACGACCGAATCTCGAATTACACAAGTTTTAACGGGTACCAGCAATTTTCAGGCTGGGGTTTATTTGTTAGAGTCGTTCAAGAA